>CAXGTB010000017.1:0-14414 GCA_964012565.1 uncultured euryarchaeote
CTGTTTTTGGTAGGGGCTTAGTCGACGGTAAGTCTCCGATTTCCTTCTCACCTTTTAGCGCAGCGAGTCCCGCTAGGCGTGTTTCTCTATCACTCATTACCTTGGAACTAATCGATTTTCTTCTTTTGACACGCTGAGCTTTTCTTGGGCCTTTCACAGGAATTTCTTCAATTGGCGTCGGCTCGATTGGTTCCACGTCCTCTTCTACGACAATGACTTCTTCCTCAATAACTTCAATTGGTATTTCTTCAATAACAACTTCCGTTACAAGCTCTGGTTCTACAATTTCCTCTGGTACAAATGATTCAGGAGTATTTGCTTTCAGATACTCGGCCAATTTTTCCAATTCTTCTTCGGTTGGTGGAGCCATAAGTGGGTGGTCGAGTAATGACTCTGAATCCATATTCCATGAACTCAATACCTCATTTTCCAAGTATGGAGCTGCCCGAATCAATTGTGCGGAGTCTGACTTACTCCATGCAGAACTATCACAGGAAATCAGGAGGCAATCATCTTCAAACCTCATTCGATCTCCAAGTTCTCTAACCATCTCAATAACTTGCTTCTCACCGCAAATATTTGCTAGATATTCAAGTCCATCAAGTAGCAATACCGCTCGTAGATTACCTTCTAGGAATCCATACACCGTTCCTTTGATGGCGTCAATATCTACAAATTGTATACCTTCTCCTTCACGTTGAGAAAGCCATAAACAATTGTCTGCTGGAATATTGAATTTAACCGAGACTTCTTCACGTGTTTTTCTACTAATTACCAAAAGTGGTTTGCCATGCATTTTCAAGTTAGATGCTAACTGGAATAGCATATCGCTCTCGTTGGAATATACGCAACCTGGTTTCAAAACAATACCTGATTCCACATGCTTATGCACCATCGCAGCAGCTTTGGCCTTGACAAATTCTGGTGCCTCGACAGATGCCTCAATCGTTGGAAGTTTACTCGACTTTGTCCATGCGTTACTTTTTACGCTAATGTTCTCCCACCATTGTGAAGATTTACTTTCTTCGGGTACATCAATACGCAAATTGGCATTTGGATGTAAATCTAAAATTCGTTGTGCATCGACTCCTTCTATCAGTTGAATCAAGCAGTCTAATTCCATGCAATCAGTTTCAATCTCAATGAGGGCATCAACTCCCTCCAAAATGGCTTTTTCCTCGTGTATGGCAGCAGATACTTCTCCATTGAAAACTACGACTTGTCCCACTCTAGGCATCTTCTCAGATGGTGTTCTTTCAGTTCTCACGTAGCCATTTGTTCCAAGTTTGATCATCTCATTAACTAGGGTTGCAAGAATGCCGGCGCCACCGCGCCTTTCTTCGATTACATTACCTCTTGGTAAGTCTACCATGCGCACCCCTACGGGGTGACTCGTCATTGCACCCTTCTTGAATGATGGGGGTACTTCTAACATCAAAACGAGGGTTTCATGTCCTAAATCCAAGTGGCGATGGCATGGACGCACCAAAAGGGATGATCCATTTCTCAAATACTCCCTTGGGTAAAGAATACTCAAACTCGGTTTTGAAAGCTAGATTTGGCTTCGCTTTATCGCTTTCAATTATACTGCTGGTAGGGCTGAATTGGTTTACCAACATCTTTCTTGCAATAGCCATTGTTTTGTTGGCAAACGGTTGCTTTGTATGGAGTGTAAAGAAAAATAGTATGATTCCCTTGGTAGTCAATCTCAATCATCCGTTCATGGAATCTGGTTCAGTATCGGATTCAGAAGTGATGGTTAAATTCGCTGGTGAGTGGATTGATCCAGGCATAAATCGCCTAAAACTTGCTAAAGATAACCTAGGTTGCTGGATTGTACATGCTCAAAATAAAGATTTGTCAGTTCTTTCAATATGGGATACAAATCAGAAGGAGTCGATATTAAACAAACAACTTGTAATTATCAATCAGGCAATTTCGCTTAACAATGCTGTTAACGAATCAAATGATGAGTTTGATGACGCCAGAGAAAGAGAATCTCAAGAATCGACATTACTGGAGAGAAACTGGCTGCCAGAGGAAGAATTAGAAGTTCAAGGACCAATCTCTCGTGCTTTCTCAAGTGATTGATAATCACTGTCGGAGATTAAACATTACACCGTACCTTCAAATGGTGAATTCATAGCACACACACCATGGCCGCTACCTCAGAGTGGAAAGATAATGCGTCTTCGCTGGATGATTCTCAGCAGGAGTTGCTTACTGGTGGAGGCCTCTCAAAACGCTTCGCTAAGTTGCCATTATGGCTCTCACATCCTTCAAACATTGGGGCGTTTTACGGCTTACTTGTTTCTTTAGCATTGATTTTACCATATTACATGACAGAGGAGTTTTGGTTCCCTCTTTGGATTTTACATGCTAGTCTGCTAATTTTTGCTACAGCTTTCCTTGGTATATTCAGTCGTCTTGTGAATGCCTTGACAGGAAGAATGCCAATGTCTGTGAATCGTAAAGTGCTATATCCTATGCCATTTATTGGATTTGCTTTGTTCACATTGATTCACACTGACTTATTGATAAATAATACCTATACTCAATATCTTGCATGGGGGTTGCTTATGATCCCAGGTCCACTTTACATTCATCTATCTTGGGCTCCAAGATGGAGACTATTGTGTATGATAGAAGATGGAGCAAATCCGTTCGAAAATATGCCGGTTAAACAGTACATCAACAATGAAGAAAATGAAGAAGTTGTTACTGGTGATTCAGAAATGATGGAAGTAGTAGAATCCTTTGAATCCGAAGAAGAATAAATCAAGATTTGTCTCAGATTAATCCTACTACTTTTCCTGCAGACTCGAATATTCGAAGGACCTCATCCAAATCCTCACGGGTTAGACCAGCAGACATTTGCGTACGTACTCTGGCCTTATCACGTGCAACCATAGGGAATACGATTGCGCCTGCCATTACTCCTTGTTTCAGCATTTCATGTGATAGCCCTTTGGCAACAGAAGAATCTCCACACATAACAGGTATAATCGGCGTAGTTGATACACCAGTGTCGAAACCAAGTGATTGCATTTCACTGCGGAAGTATTCAGTATTCTCCCATAATCTTGCATGATGTTCAGGTTCATCCATCAAAACCTCAACAGCCGCTTTTTGTGCAGCTGCTACGCCAGGTGGCTGAGATCCAGAAAGTAACCATGAACGAGAATGGTTCAGTGCATGTTTTCTAACGATTTCTTTACCAGCTAATATTCCACCTTGAACTCCAAGGGCTTTGGAGAACGAACCTACTTCAAAATCAACTCTACCTTGCAACTTGAAATGGTCGACAATTCCCCTCCCACCATCTCCAAGAACACCTTCACCATGACAATCATCTACCATTACCATGGCATTGTATTCTTCTGCAAGCGCAGTTAGTTCATCTAGAGGACAAATATCTCCATCCATTGAAAATACTCCATCGACAATAACTAATTTTCGTTCAGCATCCTGATTCTCTTTGAGCACCTGCTCGAATGCACCCATATCGTTGTGCGGGAAAACTGCACGTTGCGCTTTTGTTAATCTGACGCCGTCAATGATTGAGCCATGGTTCAGTTCATCGGAGATAATTATGTCTTGCTTACCTTGCACAAGTGAAGGGATTAACCCCACATTTGCTGTGTATCCTGCAGAATAAATTAGAGAAGATTCAACCATTTTGAATTCGGCCACTTTGTTCTCAGCCTCAAGATGGATATCCATCGTACCAGCAATAGCGCGAACAGATCCACTCCCTGCTCCATATTTTCTTGTTGCTTCAATTGCAGCATCCACAACTTTTGGATGAGTTGTTAAATTCAGATAATTGTTAGCAGATAGCATAATTGTTGGCTTTCCATCCATCGTACAGCGCGGCGTATTTGCACTTTCTAGTGTTGGAGGTTGCCATAGCAATGACTGCTCCTCGAGTTGGGCATATCTTTCTTCCATCCAAGATAGGTCTCCTGCCATGGCAATGCCAAGTGGTTGTTCTACATGTTGTTTTGCTCGTTAGCAGAACAGTCATGAGTGAGATGTATCTGGCCCGACCAATGCGCATCGATGGAATTGTGTCCTCGGGGCTAGGCCGTGCTCATATCTTCATGTCCCAGCATCATTACCAGGAGCAATTCAAGTCCATAATTGGTCGAAGTGCATGGCCTGGGACTCTTAATGTCCATGTTGAGGGTGATTCTCTAATTGAATACAAGAAGTTACGAGTTTCTGCTGGACTTGATGAGGGAGAAGGTAGCAATGTGGAATCTCATCGAATCAAGGGCTTTGATAGAGATGGAGTTTCCTTTGGAGGCGCCACTGCATTTTTAGCAACACTTCTATCGAATGGTGAAAGTCTTGAGTGTGCTATTTTGATTCCAGATTTGACTAGACATGCAGACGTCGTCGAAGTAATTGCCGACGTATTTTTGCGAGAGTCTTGCTCTCTTGATGATGGAGACAAGATTAGTATCGTCCTTGAATGATATCAAATTGTCTTATTAGAATCTCTTTCTGTTGTTGCCGACATATATCCTGCCAGCGTAAACTTGTGTGGTCAGGTTTCTCAATAACTGGTTCGGTTGACTCCAAATCGGGAATTCCTTCCCAAGTTACTGACCACAAAATTAGCCAATCGGGGTCAGCTAATCCTAAATCAATCTCTACTTGCGGATTATCTCTTGCCTCGATAACCTTCTCGATTGTTCTGTATCCAGTAATCACTCCTAGCATAGCATTGGCAATTCTTCTGACTTGATTCCAAACAAATGCTTCTCCAACAATTTCGAATCCGATAACTCTTCCATTGTTCATCCACGGTTTACATGCTTCCACTACACGTGTTGTTGAGCGTCCAGGTTCTCTTCGACAGAAATTTGCCCAATCGTATTCTCCAACAAATAATGAACAAAGTTCACTAAATTGTTCAGGGTTAGGTTCAATCCAACCTTCCATACATTCCATTCTGTATCGATATGTACGATATAATGCTCTTCTAGGGCTCCAGTCATCTGCAACCTGTCTTGCATCAATAAGTGAAATAGAATCCGGAATTTGATGTCCTACTGCTTTGATGAATCCAGATTCTCCCATCGCATTCCAACGATCTTGATCTAAATCAATAAAACCGCCATTTAACCTAACGTGTACTCCTGAATCTGTCCGACTTGCAAGCGCAACCGGCATTCTTTCGTTTGTCCATTTCAATTTCTTTTTGAAAATGTGCATGAAAGTACCTTGAACAGTTGGTACATCTGGTTGTACTTGACTACCATGAAAACAGTCACCATAGTGGCCGAACCGGAAGGCGATGCGCGCCTTCCCCATGCAATTCACCTCACTCGTCAGAAGCTAGAAGTTCAGCAGCATCTTCTGCTGAATAACCTAGGCCGCCAACTGCCCAAATCAATGATTGTCTCAACCATGGCTGAATCATTGGGTTGTCTCTTCCTTGTCCGACTCTTTCAATAGCATCAACAATCAGTCTGCTTGCGTCAAATAGTGTGTCCTCAACAGGAATCTCATTTAGGTCGGCCATCTTTTCCAAGCGCTGGTATTCCTTGATTGCCATAGGTATTCTTCCGCAATCAAGACAGAAATTTGCGAATGATGCTACATACTCTAGGTTTTCTTCATCGAGTTGCATTGCCTTCTTGTAAACCTGCATGATTTTTCCTGCAGGTACGTCTTCCTCCATATCCATGCTAAGGCGCATGAATGCAGATTCAGCCCAGCCGTAGTGTCCTACAGCATTGTCCGGTTCTGCTTCTCTTACCTTTTCGAATAATTCCATTGCCTCAGTAAATTGCCCACTTGATAGTGCCATGCCAGCCTGCTGGATTAGGTCGCTCATGGCGGGGCCTTAGAGAACAGGTTTTTGAAACCTATGTGTCAATCTTGCGATTCTGCAATCTGGTCTTTTAGGTCATTCAGGATTCCAGATTGGCTATGTCTTTGATGCATATCATTGAGCAACTGTTCGATAGCCTTCCAATTTGTTATGCAAAAGAAAGAAAATCTTGGATCTGGTAAATCGATCTTTCGTGTCCTTTGATATGTTACAAACGAGAAAATTCTTCTAAATATTCCAGGAGATACACTATCTGCCGAAGAACTATCCCCGGATGCGTTATTACCTGCAGATCCTACTGATAATGACATTGAATCCTCACCTATGCCTAATTGACTTCCAGTGTCGCAAATGATTGTATTATATCCAAACATTGCTCCCATCATTGTCCTTTGAGTCCTGATTTCATTTATGTTGTCAAAGAGGATTCTTCGTCCATCGCCAGGGATGATCAAATGCTGAGTAAATATGACTCTGTGGTTTGTTATTGCATAGTGGAAACTTCTCTGATAAAATACAGTAAACAGTGCAAACAATGCTGCCCAAAAGATACCGAACATCGTGTAATTGAAAGTGTCAAGAGGGATGAATCCAGAATCCTTGTCCATTATCCAAGCAATGAAGTCATCGATTCTCAATACTGGTGGTGTAAAAGCGACGACAAGTAAGAACATTGTCGTCCACTTCCCGCTGGTTGAACCGTTTAGCATTCGGTTAAACCATGTGATTGCTAGCATTACTAAAACAAATCCAATCTCTCCGAAATCGAAAATTTCGATCAAGAAGACCATCACTTTTGCAATAACGCTGGAGTCTTTATCAGTGTCCCAGTCTATTGCGAAAAGTAAGTGTGCGCCTAACACAAGTAAAGCGATTAGATACATTGGTATGAATGCAAAGAATGAAGGTTTTACATCTTTCAAAATTTCTTCGTCACCAGTAAGGCGGAATTTATCTGTTAACGATTCTTGGTTCGAAACGTTTGCAGATTCAGTATCTTTGCTTGTTGCGATAGTATCATCGCTGCTCTCAGGTGGCTGTTCGTCATCGGACATGTTCGCTCCTCCTAGTTGGTATCGGAACGTAGACGATGATGAACCTTACGGCGTCTTTTCTAGTGAAGTAGTCCCCATGAGTGTTCGGCATTACCTCGGATTATACCCCAGTTCTTCCGATTTCGTACACCTTGTTCATCATCAATTTCTAATCTTATCACTTCGAGTGGGTACTCGTTGTAAGTAAGATGAGATTTCATTCCACCTCTGGTTGGTTGGTCGAAAGTCCAATGCGCTCTAGTTGCTGCTTTTGCTTCGATTCTAATCTCAGTTACCCCGTTCCACATGTGGACATGGAAAGTTGGTAGTCCATTTTCATTGCATGTTCTTTCGATTCTAACTTCGCTGAACCTCTCGGTTCTTTGACGTTCAGCGTCATGAAATAATCCTCCCATTGAAAGTGGGTAATGCGTAAAATCTCTTCTTTTCCATTGTCTAGAATCTTTTGCTGAAATCGTAGGGGATATATGTGGTAAGAACCAATCGATATACGAACCGTCTTCAAAGTGAAGCATACCCCAAAACCAAGGAGGAGATGGTGCTTGAACACATACTTTTTGAAAATAAGCTGAACCTTTGACATTCTTTCCTTTGATTTTGCCAGTACATAGTGCTCCATGCAGTCTTGAGATACCATAACCCATTCCAAGGCCATATTCCGATTGAGCGACTTTCATACTTGACATGGCATTGTTCCAAGGATCCATTTTCAAATCGAATTCTCCATGTTCCGTATCTAATCTTAGCCAAAATTGATTTTCCTCAGAATTTAATCCCATTGAGAATTCTTTATCTGTTTTTGATGCCACAATTCCACCTTTTTCATAAGGCCATTCTGGATGGTCTTCAGAAATCACAATTATTCGACTCTCTTCTAACACCAATGGTTCAATCATTTTTGATCCATCATACCACCATGCGGCAACCATGCCGTCCATTGCCATCCCTCCATGTTCGTCAAATCCTGGTCGACCAACAGGCTTCCAGGGGTGTCCATTAACTTCAACAAGTGGGTTGTCTTTTGTTGACCACAAAACCATTAGTTGCTTTCCTGCAGGGTTTCCACCCTCGTCATCTAGCATTACGAGCCACCACCACCAATCCCAGGTTAGATGCTGAATTGGAGGTAAATTCTGCAGTTTCCATAAACTCGACAAGTCCCCAGTGAATCGTGCAGATTCTTGCATCAATCCACTTCCTTACCTTTGAATATTGACTGACCAATGAACCAGGCCATTATTCCCTGGAATAGGAGGACGACAGTTGATATGACAAAAGAAAGCCAGTTACTCACGCCTAAGTTAGGACTACCAGTAAATGCAGCTAAAGGTTCAGCACCAGGTAAGGCGGCATAGTCAATCTGTCCTAGCCAATTTTCTTCACCTTGTCCTCCACCCCAAAGTCCAACTTGGATTAATTGCCAATTATCTGGCCAACTAATGGTTACTCCTGCATCCACAATTATCATGCCCCATCCAATTACTGACATGTAACGAATTGATGAATCACCACCAGTAAATATTGTTACAAATACCATTCCTAATTCCCAAGCTGCGATAATTAAAGCGAGAATTACACCATTTTTCCAGATGATTCCGCAACTACAGAATATCACTCCATATACTAGAGATACGAGCATAGTTGCCCAAGCAATAGACATCCAGACACCAATGTCAGACCATCTAAAGAAGTCATCACCAGGTCCGCTAAATCCGGTGACTAAGCAAAGGAGTAAACATATTCCGAGGATAAATGGCCATGTAATGCCGATATATCCTAGCATGCGATAAAGTAGGACTTCTCCTCTCGCTATCGGCTTGGCAAGCATGTAGTGGATTGTCCCCTCTGACATTTCCTCTCGAATCAAGCCAGTAGCAAGGAATAGAGGTAAGAATATTCCTAACAGATAGACTATCCCAAACTTACCGATTCCTAAGACGAATGCTCTATGACTTGCTTCTTTGCCATATTTGTCTTCGTCAGGGTCTTCATCGACACCACTGTCTGCATCAAAGTAAATCGTTTCATTCAAACTATCGACCGTGATGACAATGTCACAATCTATGTTGTTGTCATTAGTATCTTTTTGACTGGATGTATCGAAATACTCTAGACAATCTCCATCATCATCTTCCCCAACATAATTTTCACCATCTTTCAGATTATCCCAATTAATATCGTCCTCATTAATCCATTTTTCAGGTGGATCTGGTTCAACTCCTATCGGGAAGTCTTCTGCAGATTCGGGATTTGTTCCTAATAGTCGCTCTTGACCATCAGGATAGCCGTCGCCGTCGCTGTCAAATGAATCTCCATCGTTATCTATTGCCTGAATCTCTGTGTTCATTGCTTCAATGTAAAACAAAAGCATCAACAACAGAGCTACAACCGATGCAATCATGATTACCCATGTAGAAATTCGAGTGCGATATTGTCGCATTGTAAACTCCGCAATAGCAGTTGATTTCCGGTCTAATTTCGACCAAATTGTATCCATCCTAGTGCTCATATTGAACCTCCAGTTAGATACATCAAGATAGATTGTAAATCATCATCAGGATTGTCTATACCTGTTACTTTTGTACCGCTTTCAGTAATAATCCTAGGAAGCAATTTGTGAACCTCTCCAAGATGTTGAGTTTCGATAAGTAATTTACCAGGTTGCTCAAATGAGAACCCTGTTACTTCATCTATTCCAATCATGCTTTCTGCAAGTTTACGAGGTTCTTCACATTCAAGAGCAATTTTATGTGGATGCTGGTCCAACATTTCACGAATTGCATGTGAATTTCCTAGCGCAAGGACTCGCCCACGATGCAGAATCACAATTTGTTCAGTAATCCGTTCTATTTCTTGTAAAATATGACTGGACACCAAAATTGTTCTACCCATCGCTCCAAGTTCCTTTATGACATTCATTATCGTTGTACGTGCTAGTGGGTCGCATCCCTGAAGAGGTTCATCTAAGATAATCAATTCTGGATCGTTGACCAAGGCATGAGCAATCTTTACTCTCTGCCTCATTCCCTTGGAAAATTGGCCGATTTTCTTGTGCATTACATCAGCAAGTGACACGAAAGAAAGCACTCTTGTTGCTTCTTTACCGGCTTCTTCTCTTGTCATTCCATGCAACCTAGCGAAAGTTACAATGAAATCGAAGGCAGTCATCCAATCATACATTTTTTCGTGCTCGGGAACAAATCCAACTCTAGAGTATGGTGCTGGGTTTTTCCATGGATCTGCTCCAAACAATCGAATCGCTCCAGAGCTAGGTTTAACCTTCCCCATCATCAGTTTGAACAGTGTTGACTTGCCAGCACCATTCATTCCAAGGATTCCAGTAACTCCTCCTGAAATACCAAGAGAAATTGAATTTAGAGCATTAATTCTGCCATAGGTTTTGGAAACTCTATCGAACATTATCACAGGAGTATTTTGCGCTGGTTTCCATTCCTTGGTTTCTGCAGTCCCATGTTGAGTCAAGTCTGGCATCATTCCCTAGTCACCTCCAGTGAAGAAACTCGGTTTGCCAGCAGATACAATGCTAGACCGTTAATGATAACAACGGAAACCAAACTCCAAACCCAAGGGTGCTGATAGGTCATTTCTGTTCCAATCAAAGCTTGACAGACATGTGCTACTGAATCATAAGGCGAGATGACGTATAGAAGAGATTTATCAAACAGGTTATCGATTATTGCTGCAATCGAACGAGTTCCCATCAATATTGCAATTAATCCAATGGCAGGGAAAAACCTCCCTCGAGAAATACTTGATAGTGCTAAACCTATTGATGTGTAAGTAAATGCAAGTATGGCTCCGCAAAGGAATGCTGCTAGGAACATTGGAAAAGTATCGATAATCCAAGCCCAACCTTTGCCCATTACTAAAATGTCAACAAAATAGTAAACTGCTAAAGTTCCGTTAATGATGAATAACAAAATCAAACCTACTGAAAGGAACTTCATTGCTGCATAATCAAAACGATTTATGGGGCGAGAGAAATACAGGGCACTTGTTCCGTGAGACCTATCCTCTGAGATCATACCTCCTACCAGTAATGCTGCAACCAGAGGGTAATAGAGAATATTTCTGGGGAAGAATCCCATCACATGTCCGTACAAATTGTCGCGATTAACGCCCCAAATATCGTACAATGTCGGTTCACCAATCATGCCGAAAAGTAGGGCCAATGCCGCATCCGTCATCGATGCAAGAATTACAAAGAAAATGAAAAGTCTCGTAGGAATGTTCCAAGGCCTATGTCCTTTCTTGAATATACCTAGTATGTGGTGTCGTAAAATTGCCCAGTTTCTCATCCATCTTGTGTTGAGAGTACCATCCCATGGCTGGTATATTTGTTCAAAAATTTGACCTTTTGATACTGATGCAAGTTGGGCTGAACTCTCAGAAGCATCGTCATCTGCAGCCCAGGCAGCCTGCATTTTTGTTTTCCCTGTGACCGGAGTATCGGCTCCAAATGTTTCAGATTTCGAATCAACAGGTTCGAAGGGAACATCAAGATCTTCATTATCTTCAGGCATCTATGCACCTCCCATCAAATCGTCAGTAGTTTTTACATCGTGGCCCAATCGTTCCATGATGACTAGGAATAAATCTTCTAGACTAGCCTCATGGTCATGCATTCTCCTAACTTGTGTGCCAATATCTGCTGCAGCCTCTAATATTCGATTGTAGGTGTCATCACCGGTGTGGCCAATACGCATCACTCGACCTTCACGTCTAACTTTCATGCCCCTGTCAGTAAGGGTTTCTTCCATCTTCCCAGCCGATCCCCAAACGTGAATTTCCACTTCTTTGTCGATTGCTTTCAAATCTTCTATTTTGCCTTGAGCAGCGAGTTTTCCTTTGTGTAAAAGTACAATATTTTCACAAACTCTCTCGACGTCATCCATTAGGTGCGAGGCCATGAGAACGGAGCGCTGACCCTCATTTACAGTGATTTCAAGTGTGTTCAACATGAACTCCCTTGCTTTCGCATCGAGCCCGTTACTTGGTTCGTCAGCAATTATTAATTCTGGATCATGAATTAAGGCACAGGCTAATTTTGTAGCCTGCTTCATTCCGGTTGAGAAAGAAGAAACTTCACGGTATCTTTGCTCACCTAGCCCTACATAATCGAGGGCTTGATGAGCTCTTTGCAGAGCCACATTTGGGTTCATGCCAATCAGCTCACCGCTATATTTCACCTGATGGATTGCATCCATATTGGGATTTAATGCTTCATATTCTGGCATATATCCAATATGTTGCCGAATTTGGTCACCTTGTGTTCTGATGTCCAAACCCAACACCTTCCCTTCACCTGAAGTAAGTTGTATCAAACCAAGAATAGTTTTCAAGAATGTCGATTTTCCTGCTCCATTAGGTCCCAGCAATCCAGTCGAACCTTTTTCGATTTTGATATCAAGAGAATCTAGCGCTACATGGGGGCCGTAGGCTTTGGTCAGGGCGGTTGATTCGATAATCAAATCCTTGACCATGTAAATCTCAGGACTGATGGGCTCATGAACATGCCCCTTTCAGGGGCAACCTTGTCTGACTTTTACTGCAATCCCTTTTGTAAAGGTGGCAAATTCTTCGGGTGTTGATTGAGAACGGCCCATTGCAAGCAAATCTCCTGCCGAATTTACAATCAAAACCGTCTCTCCTGGTCTTGTCCATTCATCGCAAGCAAGTACAAACCCGTGCATCACATTTCTGCCATCTCTAACATAAGGTTCTGCATCGCTATCTACAACCACCCATGCTAGGCCTTTCCCAACGTGTGATTCTGTTTTGCTTGAAATGAAATTATTAGGGAATTTGCAATTTCGAAGAGAGTGTAATTTAATAGCACCATCCACGGTAAGTGATAGTCCTCCTTCAGCAAGTCGTTGAGACAAAATATGAGTCTTATCGGAGTGGATTACATTTCTTATTCTGCCTGTTCTGCTCATCACAAATGATGTATCATTGCACAATTTGGTGGCTTCAACTACGTTCATGTTGTATAATACGCAGAGTTTGTCAATTATTTGGTCTTGCTTTTTCCTCTCAGGATCTCTCTCTGATTCTTGTATACCAAGTTGCTGAAATACGCGTTTATGAAGTTCTTCGGTGTCTGAAATATCTATGGTCAAAATCTTACGATTTGTTATTCCTAAATCTTCTAATTCCTGTTGAATCACAAACAAGTCTGGATTTTTCTTCCAAGTCCACTCCGGGCCTTCAATATGCGCCCATGGATTTAGATCTTCAAGCGACCATGGAATTATCCCTATTGGGGTTTGAATGAACAACTCAAAATCTAGCGAGCAGATTCTTTCTACCAAATCCCCGATCTTATCTCGCCAAGGCGGGTTAGTTCCGTGAAAAATAATTACGTCTCCAGATTTCCTTGATTTCCATCTTGAAATTAGCTTTCTTCTCGCCATCTCTATGTGGGGGCGGTTTAGAGTATCTGCGCCTCCCCATGATTCTCCTCCGTTCCTCGGAGTAAGTTGGGATTTTACTAGCCAATCCCAGTTCTCTTCCCATCGGCCTTGCTCTTTTCCAGTCTCTTTGGATGCAGAAATTTCATCTAAAATCAGTGGCTCCATCTTAGCATTAGATGGATTCGTTGTTAGCCACAAAAAAGCCTCCCTCAAGGCAGGGTGTTCATGGCTTCTTCTTTCTGCAAGTCGCCAGATATTGCCTTCTCTCACCGCCTGTCGGCATCGAGATAATTCTTGAAGAGTCACTTCTAAATTAAATTTTGAAAGAAGAATTGTCCTTTCTTCTTTGTTCATTTTGCGCACATCGGCAGGCGAATAATGAGCGACGGCAGGCATAATTATTGGCCATTCTTCTATTTCAGCAATTTTTTCTGTACCCCACGGAGTTAGGAGCCTTCCATCTCTTGCAAATAGAACATATGCTGCAGAATCGAATAGATCAGCACCCATTGCGACGAGCATTGGGAATAGCATTGGATGACCGCATCCAAACATATGCACCGGCCGATTTGGTGCTAGATTTGACTTACATGCTAGCATTATTTTTGCAAGTTGAGTGTACTTTTGTTTTTCCATAATTGGAACGATGCCACCGATTGGATGTATGCTGAAATCTAAATTGCTCATTTCTTTGGCACTTTTTGCTCGTAATTCCGGGAAAACACCGCCTTGAATTGGTCCATTTAGCATCACGTCTCCTGCTGCTAGAATAGAAGGAGTCGCTCGATTTACTGTCTCTGTTACTGCATTATCTACCTGTGAAAAAGTCATATCGGGGCGTGTAAAGATGTCTAACATTGTGGCGACATCGACGCCAATTTCTTTCTGAAATTGGACAATTTCTTCGACACCAACTTCAACATCTCCGTAGACATAAGATTGGAAAGTTCCTGAGTCAGTCATTATCATTCCCGGGTAATCCAATAACGAATGAACTCCCTGCGACGTTGCAACACTTTTCAATTTCTCATGTTTCCATATAACATATGAGTTTGTAATCAGGGCTTGTATGCCGTA
>CAXGTB010000018.1:0-13939 GCA_964012565.1 uncultured euryarchaeote
TGCCAAGTAAAGCGACTGCTTGGCAACCTTGCATGATAGCAACCGAATCGATTGGCGAAGGAACCAATATTGGTGCATTGACCCACATCGGACAAAACGTAACCGTCGGCGCAAATTGTCGAATACAAGGTTCTGTTTACATTGCTGATGGTTGTGTGATAGGTAGCGAAGTATTCATCGGTCCAAATGCGACACTCACTAATGACAGATATCCACCTTCTGGAGGCAATTGGTCTCCCGTTGTGGTCGAAGACAAAGTGGTAATAGGAGCAAATGCCACCATTATAGCAGGAGTGAGATTATATTCAGGCTGCATAATTGCAGCAGGAGCAGTTGTTACTAAGGACGTCCCCTCCAACCAAGTGTGGGCAGGAAACCCGGCTACATTTCTGATGACAAAAAATGAATACCAACTAAAGAGGGATGAAAATGAGTAAAAAATCAGTATGCGATTTTCTTAGGAGATGCCTTGAGTATGCCGATGCATCAATTCAAAGGAAAGAAGCACGGGGTGATGATTCCAACATAATCGCTGAATGGCACGCATACAGGAATTACACTCAATATGCTCTGGAAGAGGTCGAGAAGGGAGATCTAGACCATTGGTTTGAAAGGAGTTTTTCTAAAGCAGAAATGGAACTTGATGTTGAGGAATTAGACCATCCAACAAGAGCCAAATGGCTAGCTGCTGCTGCATCTCCTCGCCCTCTCGCACTTGTTTCTACACGCAATAAGGATAGAGAGAATATCGCACCAATCACAAGCGTCTCTGTAGTCTCCAACTCCCCGCCCTTAGTAGTCATGTCACTATCTCAAAACAGAGAAGGAAGGCAGAGAGACACCTATCTCAATTTAATCGAGAATAAGGAATGTGAACTCCAATTTCTTGCACCGACTCGTGCGGCTGCAGAAGAAGCAGACCTTGCTGGAAAGCCAGTGGATGGTAGCGAATGGGACATGTTGGATAGTGAAGGACCAGTGCACCCTCTAGCAGTCGTCATTTTACGATGCAGACTCGTCGAAGACAATCCATTACCAGAAGGAGCTGTTGCCAGACTTTTGACTCTGAGAGTAGAGAGTATGGTAGTACCATCATATCTGCCGCCTGAAGAAGGCCTTTCTCTGCTCTGCCAACATGGAATGGACAGATTGACTCCTAGCCCGATAGATTGGGAGCACATTGCCACGCATCATAGAAGTTGAGACAAGCCATTATCGAGCATCATAGATGCTTCCCATTGGATTTCCTCGTTCATTGATACATCCGGAATTCTACGATTACTGTCCCCATGGTTTGGATCTCCAAACACGTATTGAACCCCTCGAAGTTTTGCTATTTTCTTTGCTAAATCCAACATCGAAATTTCATCTGTTGAGCCGAGATTAAACGCCTTTCCTGTTAAGCCAGATTGGTCTGAGACTTTCAAAAGTGCTTCTACAACATCACCTATCCAAGTAAGAGACCGGGTTTGATTTCCATCACCGTGGACTACTATTGGGTCTGCTTCCATCATCATTGAAACAACTTGTCCGTTAGCATCACCTCTTAATCTTGGACCATACACATTGCAAGGCCTTACTATTACAACATCAAGCCCGTTTCTTGATTCAAATTGACATAGTAATTCGCCAATGTGTTTAGAAGAACCGTATGAATGCCTCTGATGCAAATGAGCTGGTGTGAAAACACTTGTGGAATCGTTGCACAGAGGCATCTTTTCTTGCTCTCCAAAGGCTTCTGGTGATGAATAAAAGACCAGCTTTGCGCCTTCTTGTTTCGCACATTTCAGAGCCATTCTAGTGCCATTTACATTGACGTCTACAACCAAATCCGCTTCTCTATGGAACCGTCGTGTTCCATTAATTGCTGCAAGGTGGTGAACCACATCTGGTTTGAAATTTGAGACTGCTTTGTTCCAATCAGCATAATTTCTTACATCTCCCTGGACGAATTTGGCATCAGGATTAATCTGTGATAAATCGCCTCTTGAAAGGTCATCAAGTATCACAACATCATCGCCACGTGCGATTAGTGCATCCACTAAATGGGAGCCAAGAAAACCAGCTCCTCCGCTAACCAAAACACGCATTCACTCACCTACACGCTCTAGAACCTGTAGTGTAACTTGTTCACCAGATTTGGTAATTCTAACCAAATCTCCATCATTTACGGCAAGACAAGGATCTTCTTTGAAACCATGCGAATATGGCAGATCTAGAAGACTACATGCAGGAAGAGTAAGAGAACAAACATCTCGATTTACAATCGCTTTCGGACCCTTACCAGTGTAGATTAGCCCCATCAAAACATATGGTGCAACTGTTGAGCCTGACCCTTTTGGGTAAATCAAAATCGTGTCTTCTATGGCTCTACCGTCCAATGGGTGGCCAACCTCTTCAATAACCCCACTATCTCTATTCACATATCCAAGATAAGTTATTGCAACATCAGAGACCATTGCCCTACCTTCAATTTCCCATTCGCCTTGGGAGTCTAATCCTTTACCGACTATTGAACAGTCTCCGGTTTGATGAGATTTGCCTGATTGATGCTGAGGCTGTGCTTTAGGCTGGAGTGGAGGAACTTCTCCAGAACTCAAACCAGGGTTGAATGCGTGTGCTACACAATCTTGAATTTCTCCAACTGAAGTTGGCATTTTGTTCAAACCACTAGTCAGATAGTGTTCTGCCTTGAGTGAATTAGTCATTAGATGATTGTAGCGTTTACGATTGTAAGGAGTTACCTCAGGACAAGTATCTTGCAGGATTACAGCACCTGCTTCCTCCAATATACCGATTGAACCATCCGCATCTGCCAATTCATAGTTGTGACTGGAGGTGAAAACCCACAAACGGTTTTCAGGAATAATTTGACCCATTTCGCTGTATGAACGTACTGCTGAGGCGGTGATTCGGATTTCTTCGAGGCTTGCTTGCGGGCAACCAATTACAACCAAATCGACTTGACCCTTTGGAGCGAGTTCTTCATACCTCTCGGCTAAATCCTGTTCGCTGAATACAAGCGATTCCTCATTGCCAGATAATTCAGGAGTCGCCGTATGGCCTTCTGCCCACAACATTGCACAACCGTAGTTTGCTGCTGCTGCTGTAAGTGCCTTCTTCGATGCGAAACTAATGTATGAAGGAAGACCACGAATATATGGCATTGGACCAAATGGAACATTCCAACCTGGCCTAACCTGCTTACCAATCCAATCACCGAGTATTGACCAATCAGCCAAACTTGACAACTCGCACTCGACGTCAACTGTAATATTGGGAATTCTATTTTCTTCAAGGTGCAATCCCCATTTTGGCGCATACCCAGTCAAAGCTGTAGCCAATGCGGACAATCCAGATTCACGATTTGTGACTAAATTGGTCCAAGAGTTGGAGAATGCAACTGCATTAGATTCTGCCCATGAAGCAATGCCCTCTTCATCTTCTATGCCTCGATCGTAGGGTGTGCAAGAAAGAGTCGCTTCTATTCCAAGCTTCTCATATGCGGAAATAATCTCAAACTGTTGTTCTAGAAAATCAGGATAATCAATATCCATTTCTTCCATTTTGCGTTTGTCACATCCTGCTGAATTTAGGGTCGTTGGAATCGCAACTGAACCTTCACCTGCTAAATCAGCCAAGAATCTCCTAAGGCCATGACCTCCTGTAATTACAGAAACACCTGAAACGTGACTATGGTTTACTTCAATGAAACCTTTGGAATTAGCAGTTTTTGCGAGATCTACAACCAATCTGGCTGCTTTCTGTCTAGTTAGACCTTCTAGTCCCGAAAGCATTGATTCGAGCCTTTCGGGCAACTCCATGAACCGGTGGTAGAGCAACACTCCCTTGAACGCTTTGTAGGGAATACACTCTAATCGAAGAAAGTATGTGCCTTTGATATGAAAGACAAAAAATCAACAAAGAAGCAGAAAATAATCAAATTCCTAGGAATTTCTTCAGTCATAATATCCCTAGTTCTCAGTAGCATGGCATTGTACTATGTTAGTGAAAACAATGATACTAAATCAGGAGAAAACGGTGAAACTACACTCTCAAGAACAGGGCAACTGTATGGAACTAATGGTTGTGAGAATGGAGGATTTAGTATTCAATTTGGAATCGATTCTAATGAGGATGGAGTCTTGAATGATGAAGAAGTATCTGAAATCAAGAATGTATGCAATGGAGCAGAAGGCCCATCAGGCCCAATGGGAAATAAAGGATATACTGGACTGAATGGAACTGATGGAATCGATGGATTGAATGGTAGTAACGGAGAAATCGGAGTTTCTTCATTCATCGGATCATATGTTGGAGAATATGCTTCGTGCCCACAAGCCGCCATCATTGAAATGGGTAATAATTCCACTTCAGGAGTGGTTGAATCGAGTATCAAAATATGCTTCGAAAATCTAAGCAGTGGCCGCCTTACGGAAATTAATCAAAACATTGGAGACTCGTTTTCATCGGGATGTAATGGCGGTTATGCGCATCAAGAGATGTTCCTATTTGCTGCTGCAAGAGATGGTAAATGCCTGTTATACAAAATAGAAAATAGCGAAGTCGTTCTGCTATCTGATGAAATTAATTTCTCACCTGGTTCAATCCTAGGTTTCTCATGGCATGATGGCAGATTTTGGTTTGACGCAAATGATAGCACTGGTGTACAATTGTGGTCTAGTGATGGATTTTCACTATCGAGAGAAACCAATCTTTCAACACCGATTCAGCAAGGTGATCAACTCATAATTTTAGGAGAAGAAATAGTACTTAGACATCAAAATGGAATGATTTTCTTTGCAGATTCTGATGTATTCTTTCAAGGAACTTTCACCAATCTAACTGTAGCAAATCAAAATTTGATTTACAATACTGCTAATGGTATATTCCTAGAGGGTAGTTTATTGAGTGGTGAAATCCATTCTTCTGCTACTTATCATCAGGGATATTACTGGTTTATCGCAACTAGTGATACATTTGGCCCCCAGTTGCATAGAGCCAACTCATTTGGTCTTGAGAGAATGACTGACAGTCTACAAAATATGCCTGGGCAAATAATCAGCCCCACGGTTTCTTCGGGAAATGTACTGTTTGATTCCAGTGGTTTGTTTGCATTCAATACAAGTTCATTGACTCTATCTCACCTAAACACCTCAATTACAAACATACCTCAAAACTCAGATTGGATCTATCATCAAGACAAGTTGTGGTTCCAATGCGGAATTCCAGGAATTGGTTACGAATTATGTGCAAGCGATGGTATAGACGCTTGGTTACACTACGATTTTGTTCCCGGCATGGATTCATCCAACCCCGAACATTTGACGATAATTGGTGACAACCTAGTCGCAATAATCGATGACCCGGTTCAAGGAGGACAACTCGTCATCATCAATGACCAAGACATGGAGTTGTTATGGGACCATAGCCCAGGTAGCTTTGATTCAGGTAGTCACGGACAGTTGTGGGTTGGCAAAGATTGGGTATTTTTCATCGCAGATGATGCAAATACTGGATTGGAGATGTATGGTTGGGCTCATGGCGAATTAAGCGATGAATGGATTATCATTCATTGACGCCAATCGTGACGTGCTGCAAGGGGTTGTCGCCAACCTTGACCAAATGCACGCTTCGAGACTCTAGGAGCAGGAGGCATTTGCCATCGCTTGTGTTCGTTTACTGCCAATCTGGTCAGAACTTCTCTGACCGTTCTTACATCATGACCTTCAGCGATAATCTGTGTTGCATCATATCCATCTTCGATGTGAAGACGAAGGATTTCATCAAGAACGGGATAAGGTGGTAGGCTATCTTCGTCTTTTTGATCAGGAGCTAATTCAGCGCTTGGCGGCTTTGTAAGTGTAGATTCAGTAACTGCATCTTTTCCAATCCGCTTATTGAATTGCCTTGCAAGAGCATAAACTTCCATCTTATACAAGTCACCCAATGGTGCATATCCTCCTGCCATATCACCATACAAAGTGCAGTAACCTTGACCGAGTTCAGATTTATTTCCGGTTGCAATAGCCATTGCTCCATGCGAATTAGCATGTGCCATAACGATTAGACCTCGCAATCTTGCTTGCAGGTTTTCACCAGCAACCGGGTGACCACCCTCCAAAATATGGGACAATGATGAATCTGTAGCCTGATGTAAATCGGTAATTGGCTGCATTATGAAATTGATACCTAAAGCCTCAGCTGTGGCTTTCGCATCATCGATACTATGCTGGCTTGAATGCTTTGAAGGCATAGAAATCCCTGTTACATTTGTTGAACCTACTGCTGCACTAGCAATACAAGCAGCCAAAGCAGAATCGATTCCTCCAGAAAGACCCAGGACAATCTTACCAATTCCACTCTTTTTGCAATAATCAGAAAGACCGATAATTATCGCATCAAGTAAATCCTCATCATTTTCTTCTAATTCCTCGCCTGGAGAGAGTATAGAGATCTCCCCCTCTCCTATCCAAGTACACAATTCAGGACTTGACAAATCGGTTAACAAAACACCCTCCGACCATGCAGGTCCCACGACCACAGTGCCATCAGGCCAAGCAATAATTGAGCGGCCATCGAAAAGTAGGTCATCATTACCTCCAACTTGGTTTGCTAGTAAAAATGGATGATTTAGAGAATGGGCTGCGCTTCGTGCAACTGCAATTCTTGCGTTTGATTTGTTGGCATGATAGGGAGATGCAGACAGATTTACTGTCGCATCTAGAATGACTCCTTGGCGGCCCCATTCAACGATTTGAGCGATTGGATCGCTATCATAATCGTTCGGTGTAGCACCACAATGTTGCCAAGCATCCTCGCAAATAGTCACTCCAATATCTAGACCTGCAATAGTTCTAGCAATACCTGGCCGCTCATCGGCCTCGAAATATCTGGCCTCATCAAATACGTCATATGTTGGAAGTAACTGCTTTCTGGTTACTTCTCGTACTGAATCTCCTGCTCTAACAACTCCATTTCCTGGAAGTGAACGATTGGAAATTGGTGGAACCGGTGTTCCTACCAAGACAGGTATTTCGGTCTGTAGATTACTTGCTACATTGTGACATTCAGATACAAAATCTGACTGAAGAAGTAAGTCTCTAGGTGGATAACCACTTATTGCCAATTCAGTTGTAACCGCAAAACTCGCACCTGCTTGAGCTGCAATATTTGACAACTTACTGATCAAATCTGCATTGCCCTTGATATCTCCAACGACAGGATTTGCTTGCAATAAAGCGATTTTAGTTGACATTATATCCCCCAACTTGCACTTTCAAGAAAAATCTTCATCGTCGAATTCTTCGTCTTCGTATTCCCATTCGGATTCAGATTCTGATTCTCCTTGTTTTGCTGTGGCAACTCTCATCCAAGATAATACGAATAATAACCCAACAAAAATCATTGTCAAAGTAGTTCCAAGTATCCACGGATTTGTCGCGCCGATAGCATCCTCAAGGAAGCCTCTCTCCTTGGTTGGCGTGACGTCAACAAACTCTGTTTTATCTGTTGTCTCACCTAGTGTAACCTCGATTCTTTGCATTCCCGGAGCGTCTGGCTTCCAATCAACTACCAGAGTGTATACCGATTCGGCTTCTACAAAGACCGACGACCTAGCCAACTGAGAACGCTCGCCAACCAGGTTTACAACTTCGATCAAAACCTCAGCGTCTCCACCTAACATTCCATCATTACGAATGTGAACTTGAACAATAGTTGGTTCATCTACTTCCAGGTTAGACTTTGAAAGTTCTACGCCACTCTGCTCCAAAGAAATCTCTGATTTATGATGGATAAGATGCCATACACCCGCAGGGAATGCCTCACTATTTCCATCTCTCTCGAATTGATTTCCAGCAAAATCTCTACCATCAATTCTGATTTTTAGAACTGCTTGTTCTTGTAAAAATACTGGATCGACAACCGATAAATCAACCAATCCAGTAAATTCTAATCGTAGCCCAGTGCTTTCATTTCCAACTAATTGTAGTGGTGTTGAACCTGAAACTATTGCATCGTTTTGTCCCATGGTAGTAACCCACCAAAACAACTCTACTGAGTCGACGTCAATTCCATAATTTTCAGAAATCACAACTTTCACAAAGTGCTCTTCAGCGGTTAGAATTGAAGATTCACGTGGAGAAGAAAATTCGACCACTTGTGGACCAACTGCATCGACAAGTATCCACAAAACAGCACTGCTTTGACTGGTTACATCAATGCCTTGTTCCGGCATGCAATCTACTTGCCAAGTCATAGCGTGTTGGCCAGATATTACTGGCGCATCCAAGGATGCAGTAAACGAACCACCTAATGCCAATGTAGGTGTTTTTACACCGTTGATTCTAACTTCTAATTCACAGTCAAATTGTGGCTTTTCTCCACTTTGTGCGAAAATCAAATGTCCTGATAACTCAATATTTGAACCAGGAGAAACTCTTGCTCCATCCTCATTCAAAGCTCCATTTTCCACCCAGAGAGTGGGATTGTCTGTTATCATCATCTCAGCTGAAAATCTCCAGCGGTTTTGTGGGAATGTTGCAATGTCCTCATTTCCGGCTCGGTCTTGTATCGTTACAGATGGCTCTCTCCTCATCTCTCCAAGATCGGGCATAGTCCACTGAGGAATTATTTCCAATACAAGAGCCAAATCCTGGTCAAATGGGTCTGGGGTTAGACCGTTTCTATCGTTAATTCTGCATGATGCTATGATGATATGAGAGGTCTCACTCGTGCATTGTTTATTGGTTGAATTCCATTTCAGTGTAAGCCTATCACTAGGAATATTATCGGCTAGTGAAACTGTAATTTCATGAATATCAGAAATGCCGTTAACTTCGGTAAATGGAATGTTCAGTTCGTATCTCTGGTCAGGATGTAACCATGCCTTTCTTCCATCTGTCCATTCGAAACCGTCGCTATCGATAACTGGGCTTCCATCATTCATGATTTGGTACATGAATAAGTGATCATCAACTGTTTCTGAACCCCCTCCCAACAACAGATGTCCGGAGGGGTCTCTACCGACTACATAACCTGCTACTTTCTCTCCTGGATAGGCTGCTGTATCATCAATAAATACCTCATATAATCCAAAATTGTAATCTAATTCAGTCGGGTTTGACATCTGTCGAGGTATGTATTCGCCTGCACTTGGCCAACCATCTCCATCGTAATCATTCGCCCATTCAGTCCACAGCATCAACGTGACATCTGTTGGAAGTGCTGGTTGGTCTGAAATATTGATTGTTATTTGCTGATTGGTAGAGGTTTGTAGGTGGTCGAAATATCGAATGTTCGAACCAGTTACAACCGGAGCAAGTGGGTCGATTATGAAGGTACGATTAACTGTCTGTGAGCCACTTATTTGGCCACCTGCCAAAGGTGTTAGAATTACTTCATAGGTAAGATTACCACTTGTGAATGGAGTTTTTGTTTCTACAACCCATTCATCCCCATCATATCCAGTTGTATTTGCAATCACTTCGTCGTTCTTGGTCAATTGCAATTCAAATTCACCGTGGAATGGCTTCTCATCAGTGTCTCCATTCTCGAAGCCAACGTCAACATGAATTGTCAAATTTTCTTCTGCCATCAAATAATTTGAACTCGGAGCAAGCAGGCCTCTGTCAGTAGACATCGACATTGATTGAATCATGAGGTCATTGTCAATTGCCGAGTGTGTCCAAGTTTGGATTGCTGGCATTGAGACTACTCCGTTAGCTAATTGCACACGTGTTTCGAAACGCATGTATGATTGGTCGTCAAATGATTGAGATGTTCTGAAACTTGTTTGCAGGTCATGAATGCCGCTTGATTCACTATGGCTCATTCCAGATTCAGAGAAAATCAGTACGTCGTGATCACCCATAGCGATAGGGTTTCCACCACCTACCGGTATGAACCACATTGCTGATTTGTCATCCGAGTACATGTTTACAATTAGCCGATGCGGTGAAGATGTATGGACCTGGAATCTAGTATTAGGCTCACGCCACATATTGGAAGGAGTAATAGTGGTAGATTCGTTATTCCAAGACAATGAACCCATCGCAACATCTCCCGAGGATGTAGTTGAGATAATTGAGACATTCAAAGAACAAGCAGAATCTGCGTAAAAGTTCAATGGCATACTTCCTGCTTTGGATGTGTCTAGTCTCACTCTGTTGATAGCCAATACTAGTTCATCAAATTCACTCGCATAGACTGTGTTTTCCGCATCATATCCGATTGAAAGACCTGAAAGCTGGTGAGTACCCGCATCCGATATTAACTCGATTCTAGCATGAATAAATTCAGTACCAGCGACGATTTTTATCGGAGTAGTGTATTGTGTTTCAAAATTCAACATTTCGAGTTCTGATTCGTTCAAAGAAAGTCGTAACCCATCAACAAATCCGTTACCTCCGGTTTGAGCAATCATTGTATTTCCTACCCAAAGAGCAAGCGTTTGAACTCCTAAACCAACAGACCCTACATCTGCAACGGACACGTGGAAAGATTTGGCATCCTCTGGAATAAGGACACTATGCCAAGAGGTCGGATTAAATCCAACTGACAAGGTAGTGCTTGTGTTTCCATCTAGGAAGACGTCCTGATTGCCCCATGTCCCAATTCCATCACCAGTAACTGACCATTCATTGCGACCGTCACTATCAATATCGATCCGGGGGTTAACTATGCCATGAGTGGGATACAACTGAACCTCTATGTCTTCAATCGACCAAGTCTGACTAGAACCGGTATATTGGAACTGTATAGTTGAGGCTGGTTTGTTTAATTCCACCCTCTGAGCGGATGGACTTAGTTCAACCCAAGTTCCACCATCAACTGAGACTGATGTCGTTACATTTCCTTCGGTTGAGGTTTGGAATTTGTACGAAGCATAGGGCATATTAATGTCCAAAATTGGAGTCTCTATTGTTGAATTTGAACCACCAGTTAGTATTGAAGAGGATTCACTCCAACTCGAATTTTGTAAAGACCAACCTTGGTCTTCAGGATTGGAATTGAATGAGTCATGAATCTTACCTCCACCTGAAATTCCAAACAACTTCGGAGATTCACCTTGGAGATTAGAGGAAAATTGTACCTGCAAACGTAGAGACTTGTGTGTTTTCCAATCAACTACGGAGAGATCTACCCACTTGCCAGTACGATTTACCAAACCCGGTATTGGACTATTTGTATCGGCATCAATCACCGTCCAGTTAAGATGGGCATCCTCAGGAACTACAGCATCCAAGTACACTGGAGAATATCTTCCCTCTTCGATTTGTTCGTCTGCATTTGAACTCCAACCGAAGGAGCGAGTGGTCAAGTTTGCACCGCTTGTGCCTGGGATAATTACGTCGTCAAAGAACCAATAATCACAACAGGTTCCTGAACCAGCATTCTGGCGTGCTCTGATTTGGAAACTAGAGTGGTAGGCATCTGATGGCAGATTGTAGTTCACGTTGGTCACTGAACCACCTGTTGTCGAACCGGGCAAATATTGAATTTGAGTCCAGCCATTGTTTGAGTTCTTGTATTCCAGATAGAAATTTTCGTTATTATCTGGCTCTTCACCACATCCATAAGTTCCTTGCTTAATCCAAGCTTGTACAGAAAGTCCAGTATAGCCAGCAAGGCTAACTTGTGGACTTGTAACAGTCACTGCTGCTCCACGTGTCCACCAAGATGCACCATTTGCTCCACTCATACCACAAGTGGTTGCAGTGTTTCTTTGAGCATAGCTTGTACTAGAGGATGTCCAGCCATTAGAATTCTTATCAAAATTCCAATCAATGCCTTGGAATCCTAAAAGGAGTGCTCCATCTTCATCCACTTTCAGACCCTGTTTGGAGAAGCCGGAAAGATCCCAATCATCCCAATCAAAGCCGGTAGCCCTGACATCATTACTCGCACCTACAGAGAAAGAAATTGTTTGTAGTGCGTGGGTTGGGTCCATGTCTAATGAAGGTCCTATTCCCAGTGAATTTGGCCCTGGAATTGAGACTTCTGAATAATCGGTGCTTCCGCTGGAAAATACATCACTTGAATCAAGCTCTACAACAGGTGTATGTGGTAGAGAAAACTGCGATAGCGGGCCTGAAAGGAGGAATAACATGCTTAGCGCGAACGCCAAGACTCCTCGGTTTGGGGATGCCATGCAGACAGTGGATAGAGTCAATGTAATTCAAAGCAACCCCTTCAAAGCATTCCAAATTTAACAAAAATAAGCAAGAAATTACGAAGAAGACAAACGACTGTTTCAAGACATGTTCTCTACTCGGCGCAAACATGGCAACCCCTCGAAGTACCAAAGAATTGGATTCGGTTTCTCTTGAAACTGAATTGCTTTCGACTTGGCAAGAGGAAAAATTGTTCGAGCAAACCGTTGAGAATCGGAAAGAGGGCGAACCCTTCATTTTCCTAGAAGGCCCGCCTACTGCAAATGGTAAACCGGGTATCCATCACGTTGTTGCAAGGACATACAAAGATCTGGTATGCCGCTGGAAAACAATGCAAGGTAACTTCGTTGAGAGAAAAGGAGGCTGGGATACTCACGGCTTACCTGTTGAAATCGAGGTGCAAAAGCGCCTTGACTTGATGTCCAATGAAGCGATTGAAGCATTCGGTATGGAAGAATTCAACAAAGAGTGTCGTGAATCAGTGTGGACCTATGAAGCAGCATGGAGAGAAATGACTGAGCGCATGGCATACTGGTGTGATTTAGATGATCCATACGTCACATTACACAACGAGTACATCGAATCCTGCTGGTGGGCTCTAAAGCAAATGTTCGAGAAAGGCCTGTTATACAGAGGATACAAAGTTCTGCCATATTGCCCGCAAACCGGTACATCATATTCCAGCCACGAAGTCGCTCTTGGATACAAAGAAGTCGAGGAGCCTTCTGTTTATGTCAAATTCAAACTTGAAGATACGAACGCATCTATTCTAGCTTGGACTACAACTCCTTGGACGCTACCTGGCAATGTAGGACTCGCAGTAGGCCCAGATGTCGAGTATGTGAGAGTTCGTGTAACTGCAACGCCAGAAAAATGGGAAGGACATGGCGGTGCCGAAATCGGCGAAGAATTGATTCTAGCAAAAGACCTCTTCAAAGAAGTGATTCGCCACCACTGTGAAGAAATCGAAACATTCCCTGGAAGCGACTTAATCGGCCGCTCATATGAACCGCTATTCCCCGGCGCAGTAGACCGTAACGGGTCTGAAACAGCATGGACCGTAATCGGTGCAGATTGGGTTACTACTACAGACGGAACCGGTGTTGTTCACACCGCTGTAATGTATGGTGAAGATGACTACAACCTCGGAATGGAAGTTGGTTTGCCTGCACAACACACAGTAGACATGGACGGCTCATTCTTAGAAGGAACACATGCCGATTTAGACGGTAAATATGTCAAAGATTGTGATGAGACAATCATCGGTTTAATGCATGACTCAAACCTTCTTTACAGAGAAAAGATGTACCTCCACGATTATCCACACTGTTGGAGAACAGGCCATCCCTTGCTTTACTATGCAATGGATTCTTGGTTCGTCAAAATGACCGCAGTCAAGGAACAGCTTCTGGAATTCAACTCTCAAGTTGAATGGGCGCCTGACTGGGTTGGCGAAGGGAGATTCGGAGAATGGCTTCGCAATGTCAAGGACTGGGCGATTAGCCGTGAGAGATATTGGGGTACACCTCTACCGGTTTGGATTTGCGAAAAATGTGGAAAACAACACTGTGTAGGTTCGACTGAAGAAATGGCTAGCATGGCCAAAGAAGGTAGTCCTGTTGCTCAAGATCTACATCGACCTTATGTTGACGACACCGTTCTTGTTTGTCCAGAATGTGACGGCGATATGAAGCGAGAACCATTCGTCATGGATTGTTGGTTCGATTCTGGCTGCGCATCTTTCGCACAATGGCATCATCCAT
>CAXGTB010000019.1:0-13430 GCA_964012565.1 uncultured euryarchaeote
GTAAGTACTTCATCAAGTGCTTCGACCATACCAATGATATGATTCTTGTCGTGAACAGTGGAAATAAAACCAATCTCATAGGCGGAAGGAGCTAACATGTATCCTTTCTCAAGCAATCCCTTGTGAACATCTGAATACAATTTACCTGCATCGCTAGGAATTAAATCTGCTCTTGCAGGTGGTTCGCTAGAGCCAGGTGAAAACCAGAATAAACTACCCCTTCTTACTAGACGCATAGGATTACCATGTTTCTCAAGAACTGGCTCTACAACGCTTTGAAGAAGATGACCTAACTCTTCTAAGCGATCATATGCATCACTATCTAGCAAATCAAGAGTCTTTATTCCTGCAGCCATAGCAAGTGGATTACCAGACAATGTACCTGCCTGGTATACTGGACCTAGAGGTGATAATTTCTGCATTATTTCACTTCGAGCACCGTAAGCACCCACAGGCAGTCCTCCGCCGATTACCTTGCCCAGAGCGGTAATGTCTGGTTTTACTCCACAAAGGTCTCCATAACTTCCGTCCTTGAATCTGAATCCACTGATTACTTCGTCAAAGATTAGTAGTGCGCCATTTTTGTCACACAATTCTCTTAGTTTTGCTAAGTATTCATGCCTCTGAACCAACAATCCGTTGTTAGCAGGCAGTGGCTCGATTACAACCGCAGCAATTTCATCACCATGTTCATCAAATAGGTATTCTACTGCACCGATATCGTCCAATGGAGCAACTAGGGTTGTAGCAACTGTATCTTTAGGAATTCCAGGGCTACTTGCGATGCCAAATGTTGCTAATCCACTTCCTGAATTAACCATCAATGAGTCTACGTGCCCGTGATAGCACCCTTCGAATTTAACCAAAAAATCCCTTCCAGTATAACCTCTAGCCAGCCTGACAGCACTCATTACCGCCTCGGTTCCTGAAGAAACAAATCTTACTTTATCCATGAACGGAAAGCGCTTTTTTACTCTCTTGGCAAGTTCAATCTCACCAATATGTGGAGCACCAAATGATGTACCCTTCAACATTTTATTGTAAACCATTTCAATAATTTCGGGATGGGAGTGGCCGTGAACTAATGGACCCCATGATTGAACGAAATCAACTAGTTCATTACCATCGACATCTGTGACTATGGCTCCAGATGCACTCTCAAAATAAATCGGATTACCATGTACAGATTTGAATGCTCTAACCGGTGAATTAACTCCACCAACTAAGTGGTTCAAAGCCTCCTCATGCAGAGAATCTGAATTTGCACGTTGCATGGAAACACCTCATTCAAACCACTTTTCAGAAATCGCTTCCCTAGTATGGTAGCTGACAATAATGTCTGCCCCTGCTCTGTGGAAGGAATAGAATATCTCTTGAACCATTGCTTTTCTCTCTGAGATGTCTTTTGTTGAGGACATAACCATTGAGTATTCTCCGCTCACATTGTAAATTGCAACTGGTTTTGATACTGTATCTGCAACTTTTCTGACTACATCCAAGTATGTCATTGCTGGCTTAACCATGATGATATCAGCGCCCTCTTTTTGGTCGCTAATGGCCTCGAATGTTGCTTCTTGGTAACCAGATCTTATGTCCATCTGATGGCTTTTCCTGTCACCGTGACTAGGAGAAGACGACGCTGCATCTCTGAATGGTCCGTAAAATGAACTAGCATACTTAACTGAATAAGATAGTATACCTGTGCTCGTAAATCCTTCATGTTCGAAGGCTTTTCTTATTGCCTTCACCCTTCCATCCATCATGTCTGAGGCCGAGACGTAATCTGCTCCTGCTTCTGCATGTGAGAGAGAAATTTTGACCAATTCAGGAATTGTTAGATCATTGTCTATTTCCCCATCATGTACTACTCCGCAATGTCCGTGATCTGTTGCAGTACAAAGACACACATCTGTCATCAAAACAATGTCGTTTCCATATTCTTCTTTTAGTTTTGAAACTGCTATTTGAAGAGGCATTTCCAAATCTGAAGCCTTGGACGCCAGTGGATCTTTTTCATGGTGATCTACAACTCCAAACAGCATGTGTGAAGATATACCATTGTCCATATCTTTTGCAATGGTTTCCATTAACACGTCGACAGATTGACGATTAACTCCAGGCATACTATCTATTTCTTCATCCCTGCCTTCACCCGCTACAACAAAATGTGGCTGAACGAGTGATGACTTTATTGAAGAAGAGAAGATTAAATCTCTTCTTGATTGAGTCCAGCGATTGATTCTTGGTCGTTTTTTCATTCAATCACCTCGCTTTGTTTTCCACCACTTTGATACGAATTCTGCTGTCGGACCTTTCAAGATTTCAACTGTGGATTCGCTAAAGTAACCCAGGGAATCGATCTCCTCTAATGATGACTTCCCCATGCACAGTATACTTCTAGGTATGGGTAAGGAGTTTTCAACCCATGCTCTGGCAGATGAGGGAGAAGATAGTAACAGCACATCATCTGCTGCAATATCCATTGGTGAAACAGATTTACTACGATTCTCATATCCAACCCAACTATCTATGATGAAACCTAATTCTTCTAGTTCGTCTGCCAAATTACTCTTGGCGACATTTGATCTGGGAATCATTAATCGAATTTCACGATCTATGTTCTTGTCTATATATTCAATCAATTCCCTAGAATCTCTTGCTTTAGCGCAAATTGAGACTGTTACTCCTCGCAGAAAACAAGCCCTAGCCGTTCCTTCGCCAATAGCTAGCCATTGTATTCGATTCAAGTCAGGATTAACCTTTGAAACTTCAATCGCACATTTTGCTGCAAAAGGAGAGGTTAGAACAAGATAAGGCCAATCTGACCTAGATGCATTGTTGTCGATGAAAGACTTAGGCCATTCATCTGGTTTGGAAACAAGTTCAATCACAGGTTTATTCACTACATTAATCCCATCATTTTGTAATATAGTTGCCAATCTGTCAGAATTTAGTGTTGAAATCAATTTAGGTCCCATAGTTTGTGTGATGGGATTAAGACTCTCGGTTTCTGGCAGTGATGAAGTAAATCCAGATACTTCTCCGAAATAAGTAGAACTTGTGAACGATAAACCACGTGAAAATATTTCACGCCAATTCTTGGGAGAAATTTGTACAGATGCGGTATCTCCGTTGATTTTTATTCCTGCTGGATACAGACAACCCCCTCCTATTGAATCCAATATTTCTCTTTCCTTGGATACGTCTTTCTCGGTTTTCTCATGATTTAGTATCTGTCTAATGTTCCTGAATTTATCATAATCCAAGGCTCTGCAGTGAACTGATAATGCTCCTTGCCCAGGGGCTGTTGGCCAATCTCTATCACTGATCCTAATCGCACTGAATTCTAAAATCCAATTTTCTAAGGCCCCAATTTCATGCAATCTTTGTAATCCAATCTCTGCTAAAATTATCGCATCTACCCTACCTTCTTTGAGACGCTTAAGACGAGTCTCTACCTGTCCTCGAACTGCGATAGGGATTATGTCTGGACGCTTACTCAACAAGAATGATTGACGACGGCCTGAAACCGTACCAACCATTCCTGACTTTGGAATTGTTGCTAGGGCCTCGTCTACAGACATTTCTTGTTTTGAGTTAAACAACTGTGCAAGAGTTGGATGTTGTTCGTTTTTGGGAAAAATTAGCAAATCGTTTGTACAGCCACGCTCCAAATAAGCCAAATTTGAAATTTCATCATTCAAATCTACAGGAACATCCTTGCTTGAATGAACAGCAATGTCAATTTTCATCTCTAGTAATTGTGAATCAACTGCATGAATAAATTGACCTACCGATGAGGCTAAGTTTCCACCTAGAGATTTATCTCCTTGTGATTTAATTCCAACTATTTCTGTCTCGAATCCATTTGATTCTAGCAATTGGGAAACCTTGTTCGCTTGCCACATAGCAAGACTAGAAGTTCTTGTCCCGATTCTCATGGTCAAGAATTATCCCCCGGAAAAGTTGACATTTTGTTGATTCGGTCTACCGTCTCATTTACGTCATTTGCCACCTTTTTGAGAAGAATTGAATTGATTGGTCTACTTGTTGACATCATCATATTCTGTAAGTCAACTTTAGTGAATGGTCCATCTTGGTTACAAATCCAGGTTGCAATTTCACGTGAAAATGCCCCCATTTGATCTCCTGAATTCTCGATGTGTTCAGATTTCTCCCATTCTAGAGACATGGCCTCCAAGGTCTGATACATGAATGAACGGAATTTAGCACGCGACCTGTCAGTCAACGCAGCCATGAATTTTTCCTGAATGTCAGTAATCAGTAGTTCACTTTTTTCTATTGTAGATGTGTAGTCCCATTCTACTCCCAACCTGTGTGCAACTCTAATCCAGTGTTCCATTCCAAATAATTCCTGATTATTTGCGACACCACTTTTGTCGATAGATGGAGGCCAAGAGAAATCCATTATCATAGCAGGATTAGAACTTGGTATAGGGTTTGATTGGTCAAAGGTGGGACTATTATTCCTAATAGTTGAAATTATCAAATTCGGTTCTATTGACTCTGAACTCCATTCTTCAAAAGTCATAATATTGACACTGGAGGACAAATCGGGATTACGTAGTGCTGCCTTTTCGGGCGATCTAGAAATAACATAGATGTTGGTTTGCCCAAGTGAAAGTAACACTTCTATTGCTTTGCAACCCATATCTCCGAAACCGAGTACAACAGAAGAAGTTGTTTCCTTGGATGAAACCGCTTCTTCCAAGGCATTAGTTGCTAGATTTAACATCGATTCAGTGGTCTGGTTAAATCCAAATTCACGTCGAATTATTCTATTTGCAGAAATTACGTGATCGAAGAATGAGCTATTGATATCACTCACAAGGTCGTATTTTCTATGCAGAGCGACCGACCCTCTAAACTGTGACATAACCTGAAGTTCACCGATTATGAAGGAATCTAATCCACTGCACACTTTGACTAAATGACGCCAAACATCCATCCCTGTGAAGTGGTCAAATGGAGCTTCTTTCAAGGATGTTGCCTCTAGAACGCAAGACTCTAGAACTTGACTTGTAACACCAAAACCAACGTATAGTACACGATTACATGTTGACATCTCGAAAACGTCAGACTGTAACTTGTCACGTATATTTCCAATGTATGTTAGACGATCCTCTTTTGATAGTCCTTCTGTTGTAAGATACTTAACGTGTTCAACATTGTTAGGATTAATCTTCATTGAAATCATACTAACGCTGTTGATAAGGTCTTGAGGGCTGACTGAGCGCCCATCGATTTCATGGACGTACGATTCCGACAAGAATCGTGTCAAATCAATTTTAGGGCCACCTAAATCTGACATTGTCCCACCTTTAGCAAGCCAATGGCTTATCCTTTATCAAAAGGAGTATATCCCCGATTACATCGCAATGTTAGGTTTCTAGGATAATTAGTTCCAATCTATTAAATCCGGTGCTTCAAGCGGCCTTTCAGAAACCCAATCATCTTCTGTTTGAACTTCCTTCCTAGAACGCTTAAAATAAATTAATCCAGCAACAACCAATATTGAAATTATACTCAAGCTAACAATTATTCCAGTCCAGGAATCCATGCCTGCATTATTTGGAAATGCGTCTGCTGAATCAGCAACACCGTCTCCATCACTATCTCTTTTCTTACTTGGATCATATGGCCAAAGGTCTTCATTATCACCAACTCCGTCTCCATCGGAATCTTTTGTTTCTGAAGCATCATAAGGATCGAAATCAGAATTATCACCTACGCCATCGAAATCACTGTCTGCCCACTCTCGAGGGTCATTTGGCCATGGGTCACTATTATCTCCAACTCCATCTAGGTCAGAATCCAAACATTCTGTTGAATCGAATGGTAGCGCATCACTATTGTCCCCACAACTATCCAAGTCGCTATCTAACCATTCCAAATCATCGTACGGGAAAGCATCCGAATTATCTCCAAATCCATCCAAATCCGAATCAGACCATTCTGTTGGATCATTTGGGAAAGCATCTGAATTATCACCATAGCCATCTTTGTCTAAATCACTCCAATCATTCGAATCATCAGGAAATTCATCCAAATCATCAGAAAAGCCATCTGAATCTCGGTCTGGACAACCCTTTGGGAAATACGAGGTGCCAAATTGGTATGGGCAATCGTCTGAATTATCACCAAATCCATCTTGGTCTGAATCATCCCATTCTGTTGGATCATTTGGGAAAGCATCTGAGTTATCACCTACATCGTCATAATCCGAATCTTCCCACTCTGAATCATCATATGGGAAATCATCTGAATTATCTCCATAGCCGTCCCCATCCGAATCTTTCCATTCGCTAGGATCTGTAGGGAAAATATCCTGCCCGTCCCAAACACCATCATCGTCGCTATCTACGTCAAATGGATCACTACCGGTCGCAGATTCATCCTGATCACTTAGACCGTCATTGTCATCATCCGTGTCCTCATCATCGTGACATCCATCCTGGTCATAGTCTTGTGAATGAGGACCTATCATACCCATAGGGCAATTATCTTCGGAATCTGTCATCCCGTCGTTATCATCGTCATTATCTATTGAATCAATGCATCCATCTGAATCGTAATCGTCACCTTGCATGTCATATGGACACGGGTCGATATCATCGGTTAGACCGTCTCCATCAGTATCCTTTTGATATTCAGCACAGCCATTCAGGTCTACAGAATAACCAGGACTGGTTTGCAGACATTCGTCATTGGAATTCACTACACCATCAGAATCCTCGTCTTGTTGATTCCAATCGCATCCCTCAAAATTAACAGTCGAGAGGTCTTCAGTCCATTCACAGATATCTTCTGTGTCTACGATTCCATCTCCATCTGTATCTGCATCACCGATATTAGTTACAGCAAATTGACCGATTATTTTGTGCATTGTTGCACTTGGATGAGCCTTATCGAAGAACAAATATTCATCCACATTAGATACAACATTCGCACCTGAACCGCATATTGGCAATGGGACTAGAGGGACAGTTGCGCCACCAGAACAAGCTTGATCTTGAGTATTGGAGATTCCAACGTGTTCTGCATTGCTTACGATTTGTTGGAAAATTGACCAGGCATCTATCAGAGTAATATCTAGATTCATTGAAGCTGAGAGATTGTTGATTTCTTGTGCCAGTTTTGTATTGTATAAAATCACATCACTAGCCATTGTTGATTGTTGTTGATTCGAGCGAGATGCCCCCTCAGGAGTCAACTCGAGAGGAGGGAGATTGGCCACGACAAGACGTGTTGCCCCTGCCATTGCAAGTGCTTGGATGTGAGATGCCATATTCTGGCTAATCAGGTCAGGATTGCCAGTTCCATAAAGGAAATCATTACCTCCAGCCCATAGGAAAATTACATCAGAACTTGTAAAATTAGATTGCACATTTGCAAGGTAGTTGTTAATCTGTGTCCCAACATTGGGTAATGTCAAGTAAGCATAACCTTGGCCTGTTTGTGAACCGCCAAACGCTCGATTATCACCTTGTGCAGTACCATCTCCAAATGTGGTTGTTAGGCCATATGAATTGGAGATATGTTCAATCCATACCGGGCCATTTGAGAATCTTCCATTCCAATATGGCGGAGATGAAAAAACCACGGAAACAATCGCACTATTATTCCCATTGCCCATATCTGAAAGCGAGTCTCCGAAGACAACTAAGTTAGATGCTTGTTCAAGCAATGAATTTCTTAGAACAGTAAATGGATAATTATCGCTAACTATGGTTGAACCTATACTTACATCCACTGAAATATCATAGTATGTTCCACCTTGATAGAACTGACTCAAAGTAAATTGAACAATATGAGTTGAGCCACTCATCTGGAAAATTATTGATTCACTATCAATCAACCCATTTTCATCTTGCAACTCCCATTCCAGAGTAATATTCTGATTGAATGGTGCGCCAGAGACATAAATCTCCACAATGATTTCATCAGCTGATGTCCACACATAATCACTGAGAACAATTTCTGCAGTCATTGCTCTTCCAGAATCTGCCTCAACCTGCATCGGAACAGTACCGAGTAGCAAAATCAGCACCAAAAGAGGGACTCGCATGTGCAATCGATTAAGTTCAAACTAATTATTCCCACGCAATCATTGGTGATTACAGAACTCAATATACCACAATCGATTGGAGTAACCATGGCTCGAGCAGTACTAGGTGGAGGTTGCTTTTGGTGCGTGGAAGGCGCTTTCAAGGAAATTAAAGGAATTAAGTCCGCACTTCCAGGATACGCAGGTGGGCATGACCCCAGTCCAAACTACAACTCAGTGTGTAGCGGATCTACTGGGCATGCCGAAGTAGTGGAGATTATTTTTGATGAAAACACAATTTCCTATGAGACCATACTCGAAGTATTCTTTACCGTACATGACCCCACTCAATTAAACCGACAAGGGAACGACATTGGAACACAGTACCGTTCTGTAATTTACTACCTAAACGATGAACAAAAATTGACTGCAGATAAGGTCATTGACAATTTCCAACAATATTTCAATGATGAGATTGTAACTGAAGTTGCTGAATTATCAAATTATCACGAGGCTGAAGAATATCACCACAACTATTTCCAATTGAACCCAGGAAATGGCTATTGTCAGATGGTTGTAGCTCCAAAATTGTCCAAGGTTAGACACAAAATGTCACATTTGTATTGATGGGCATTATTTTGAGCCATAACTCTTCGGCTCGCACATGGTGAACAACGTAGTTCGACCCCCCACCCCTGTTAATGAGCCAATTCTAGGATATCTTCCTGGAAGTGAAGAGAGGACTCAATTGAAAGCTGAATTGGTAAAACAAGAAACTGAAATTCTAGAGATTCCCTGTATCATTAACGGTGAAGAAGTATTCACTGGCGATATAGTTGAACAAGTAATGCCGCACGACCACAGCCATGTAATTGCAAGAGTTCACATGGCTGGTGAAAAGGAAGTTAAATCCGCAATTGATGCTGCGCTCAATGCACACAAAATGTGGTCTACCATGCCATGGGAAGCACGCTGTGCTATTTTCCTAAAGGCTAGCGAACTTTTGGCAGGACCACGTAGAGCGGAAATCAATGCCTCTACAATGCTTAACCAGTCAAAGACCTGCCACCAAGCAGAAATCGATTCTGCTTGTGAATTGATTGATTTCTGGAGATTCAACAGCGAATACTGTCGTCAAATCTACGAAGATCTGCAACCACCTGTATCTCCATCATCAATGTGGAATTCCAGTGAAGTAAGACCTTTGGAAGGTTTCGTTTTCAGTGTCACGCCTTTCAACTTTAGTAGCATCGCTGCTAACTTGCCATCAAGCGCGGCAATAATGGGTAATACCGGTGTTTGGAAGCCTTCAAGGAACTCCTATGTCTCGAACTATAGATTAATGAAATTGATGATGGATGCTGGTCTACCCGCAGGAGTAATCAACTTCATTCCTGGCAAAGCAAGCCTAGTTGGTGACATTTGTATGACCCATCCTGAACTTGCAGGAGTTCACTTTACAGGTTCTACTGCAGTATTCAGAAAGATGTGGAAGGATATTGCAAACAACTTGGAGAACCTACGTTCTTATCCAAGAATAGTTGGTGAAACTGGAGGCAAGGACTTCATCGTCGCTCACCCTGATTGTGACCAGCGTGCTCTAACAGTAGCATTATTGCGTGGTGCATTCGAATTCCAAGGACAGAAATGTAGCGCTGCTAGCAGAGCTTACATTCCCGAAAGCGTTTGGGAATCGATTAAAGATGAATATTGCGAAGAAGTTTCAAAGATTAGAATTGGAGATCCAAGAGATTTCTCCAACTTCATGTCAGCAGTCATCGACAGAAAATCATTTGACAACATAACGGGATATATTGACAGAGCAAAGGAAGACCCAGGCTGTGAGATTGTCACTGGAGGAGGATACGACGACAAGACTGGCTACTTTATCGATCCAACTACTATTGTCTGTAAAGACTCTAGATACGAAACAATGTCAGAGGAAATCTTCGGCCCTGTGCTGTCAATTCACGTATACCCAGATGATGACTTTGAGAGAATTCTAGAAGTCTGTGACTCAACATCTGAATACGCATTGACAGGTTCAATCTTTGCAACAGATAGAAGAAATATCGAAATCGCAGCTAAAGCTTTGAGATTTAGTGCTGGAAATTTCTACATTAACGATAAGCCTACAGGAGCAGTTGTAGGACAGCAACCATTCGGTGGCGCAAGAGGTAGTGGAACAAATGACAAAGCAGGTTCTCCATTGAATCTACTAAGATGGGTGAGCCCTCGCTCAATCAAGGAGACATTTGCGCCTCCTCATGATTGGACTTACGGATTCTTGAACTGAGCCGGAAGCCTTCCTTTCTCTTCGAGAGGTTTGCGAACTTTTGGGGTCAAGAGTTGTACTTCCCGATTTTTCGCAACAAGAGATAGAATGTACCAACCGATGGAAAGTATGGGCGTAGAGACCAATAGAGTCATTCCAAACCAGATAAACAGGTTCTCACTGGTCGAGTCCCAATACCACCAACCGACTAATAGTAATGTTAGAATTAGAAAGAATCTCGATGCTTCACTTGGGGTTTGCCAACCTCTGTGATCTATACGAGGAGCAAACATCCAATCCATCCAGCCCATGTCTAGATTACATAGAAATCATTAATGAAAGAGTGTTTATTTCAACCGGATGGTTAAACTCCACCCCACACTAGGACCAATCCCTGCGATGATGAACGCACTTGAGCGGACTGCTGTTTCAGTGACGAGTGATGGGCGAACTGAGCGGGGACAATGCAAACATTCGTTTAATGAGTACATACTGGATTGCGCATGCAAGCAGTGATGGCGCCTCTCACGCCACCCCCAAGGGGCCTTGCATTAGCATCAAAATCATCTCCTTGGAGCGTAATATGGAGAATGATTGGCGTTGTTTTGCTGCTATTCTTAATAGCGCAGACAATGATATTATCACTATTAGGAATTGTTGAAGGTGATGCAGCGTTAACAATACTATCACTCATCTGTTCAATACCATTGTTATTGGTTTTCTTTTTTGCTAGAAGACCGAAATTAACTCATGTAGTGATCGCAACTCCTGATGATGGAGGAACTACGCAACACATGCTACCGAACTCACGGGCTTTGTTTACACCTATACCAACACGGTTCTCGCATCATTTGATTAAGGATTCACCACCACTAGAAATGCCTCCAACATCAACACTATGGATCGTTTTCTCTATCACCGTAATCACAGCATTCCTAGGATTACTACCTGCTATGTTTAGCGACAATATGTTCTTACTTCTGCTAGCTGTAATCGTTGGAGTACCTGCCTGGTTGTTTGGATTTTCACTGCCTGTTCACGCATGGTGGGCCTTTTCGACTAGGCATTTCCAACTTATGACGACGAAAATAGAAGGAGAGAATATGTTGATTGCAGGAATGCTGTCGACATTCCCTGCTTTAGTAATCAACTCCTTACTATTCCCACTATTATTGATTTTGATTGGAATTGAGTCAATGGAACCTGGCTCCATTGGAGAGTTATTAATTCTCAGTGTAAGCGCACCTGTTGGAGAAGAAATATGCAAAGCAGTATTTGTCTTGAGCCTTTACAAGATGATAGATTCTCCAAAACGAGGATTTCAAATTGGGTTCTCAGTAGGGCTTGGTTTTGCTTTGTTAGAGAACCTAATTTACATAATGAATTCATTCGGTTCTGGAGCTGCAATTAGTTATTCTATGACCACGGTAATGAGAGGAGTAGGATCGATTCCAGGTCACGCTTTATGGACTGGTCTTTCTGGCGTTTCAATCGGTTGGTATCTGTCTAAAAAACGAGGAATCTACAATGATAACTTAGCACAACAAAACTCACCAAGTTGGGTCGTATTTGATGGTGAGTCAGGACAAATCGTGAACACTGAAAGGGAACTTAGTTCGATTGGAAGAAAGGTCAGGGGATGGCTATACAAGCCTTATGACAAAGTTTGGAGCCTTCCTAGTCATCCAATATCGGGATTATCTCTAGCAATATTGGGACACGCATTCTGGAATGGTAGCCTATGGTTCGTATCCTGGTTGTTCATAGAGCAAGACATAATTGTACAAGTTATTGCAAGTTTGGTATGGATTGGGATGCTAATTATTGGCCTTTGGATTATTGGAAGAGAAATATTGGCCGCAGTAATGCATCTTCCATCAAATCCATAAAGATTCTACAATTGAATTATTGAATCAAATATAGGGATAAGGTATAGACGTTGATTCCCGTCCGAAGGGATTGGGGAGAGACATGATTGACATCATGGAACCTGGACTAACACAAGGTAACTTACTAGTTACCATCGTAATTGTGGGTGTTCTTATTCTCATTTCCGAACGGCATCGTGTATTGGATAGAATGGGAGTGTATGCTGCTGCTGCATTGGGAATCACTGTCGGCGCTTTAGGCCACTGGACTTGGCTAGTTATTCTTCTAGGATTTTTAGGAACTGCTCACAAGGCAACTAAATGGCGTTTTGATGAAAAAACCGCAAAGGGGCTTTCAGAATCAAGCGATGGCCACAGAAGTTGGGGCAATGTAGTAGCCAACGGAGGCCTACCTGGTTTGGTAGCGATAATTGCCTTCCTAATGGACGACCATGAAAATGGATTATGGTTGTTCTCTGCAGCGGTTGCAGTAGCAGCAGCAGATACATTTGCTTCTGAAATCGGTTGCCTAGATGATCGAGTCAGAATGATTACCACAATGAAAAAGTGTGAACCTGGTCTTAATGGTGGCTTTTCTCCTAACGGTCAGATCGCCGCCTTAGTGGGTTCGACTATTATTGCAATCTTGGCCTTTTTATCCGAGCAAGATTTCCAACTTGCTGGAATGGTTGCCTTAATTGGATGGCTAGGATGCCAGGTAGATAGCGTACTGGGAGCTGTGTTGGAAAACCGTGGTTTAATGACTAAAGGTACTGTTAATGCTGCTGCAATCACTTCCGGAATAATTGCAATGTGGTGGTACCTCGGATTCCCACATCTATGATGTGGATTCATCTACTCAAAGTGCTTGGGTGGTAATATGCAGAGGGGCTGGATTGCAATTTTTGCCCTTCTTTGCATAAGTATTCCAGCAATAGGTCCAATGATTACAAACGCCTCAGCCGAGGACACAGAATACGAACCAGGGTACGTAAATTGGGAAGGTCAGAATTTACACAGAATATATCTTAGTGGTTCGGGTGAGGATGTCAACCTAACAAGAGACTACCTTGGCAAAGGAATGGGGAATATTCAACTCTCGCCAACACAGCAATCAGTATCAATCGATACAATTTCAATGCCACCACTTCAAACTGGATTTAATGGAAGTTTTGAGATTTCTACTTTCGTAGCAGCCTATGTTGTGAGTGGTTCAGGA
>CAXGTB010000020.1:0-13069 GCA_964012565.1 uncultured euryarchaeote
TGAATCCCATCAAATCCCTCTGTAAAGAATGGTCGACCCCGCTTTGACAAACTCGCCCTTTGGATGATTTTTGTCGCCATCTTCAGCGCTGATAACACAGGGTTCGAATTTAGTTGCTGGAACGCGCACATCAACTCTGCTACCGAGACGAATCATTCCGAATCGCTCACCGCGGCGCATATCATCACCTTCTGATGTCCAAGGAATGATTGTTCGTGCTAAGGCACCAGATATTTGCATAACTTCGACTATAAGGCCATCTTCACGCTGGAATAATGTTCTAACTCTCTCATTGTATTCGCTTTCTTTACGGAATGCTGGTAAGAATGGCCCTCTTCTTTTTCCCTTGCCAGTTCTGTGCTCCATTCTGGTAATTTTTCCTGCGATTGGAGAGCGATTAACGTGAACATCCAAAGGCGACATGAAAACAGCGATTCGCCAAACATCTGTGTCTGCTTCTTCTCCTTTAGGAACCGCTTCGAAACGCTGCTCGGTTGAAAATGAAAGTATATCTTCACATGGCTCGGGATGCCAGGAGCCTGTGTGTTCATCTTGCTCCGCTTCATCCATTTCTTGTTTTGAGGGCCTCCTGCCGGTCGCCCTCTCCCTCTTTGCGAACATTACATGCCCGTCTGCAGGAGATACAATGATTCCTTCATCTCTTGGAATTGGTCGGTCCGGATCTCGCCAGAAATTAGCAAAAAATGCTGCTAGCATTAACATCAAAACACCAAGAGTTGGTGCAATTCCGTATAGTGGATCTACAAACCAACCTACCAAGATGAAACCTGTGCCCATCAAAGTTGGAGTAATTACTGGCAGAAATCCGCCTCTGGCTAGGAAAGCCAATTACCTCACCTACTCTGTATCTCCGGAGTTTCTCCAGACGACTTCGGGTTCCTTAGCTCCATCACTAGATGATTCTTCGGCAACTGGTTCTTCGGCAGCTGGTTCTTCCAAAGAGATTCCATCGTCCGATTCTTCCTCAGCAGGTGCGTCTTTTGCTACAAAGTCAACTGCTGCTGCTCCTAGTTCAGAACCCTTGAGATATTTGTTTCCATCCATGTCGTATGATTTTGCGAATTCGACAAATGCGTCACGGTCAGTAATTCCGTTTTTCTCCATCACGCCAAGAAGGACTTGTTCTGACCAGTTCCAGTCGTCGTCATCGGATTCCTCTTCAGTTGTAGATTCTTCTTCAGTAGCAGGCGAAATGTTTTCGGCTTCTGTAGTTTCGATATCTGTCGCTTCCTCAAGAGTCATTTCGGCAGCACGGGCTTCAACCATCTCTTCCATTCTTTCAGTAATGGCTCTACCCATGTGCTGGGATTGGCGCTCTGCTTCTGCAGCAGCTTCGATCATCTCATATCTACGCTTGATTGCCTTGTTTAGATCTTCGAATAATGACATGTGAGCCATGTACCACTCGTCTCTTGTAGATAATTCTACAACTGCTAGACGCAAATCATTGTCCAATTCCTCAGCGATAGAGAATACCTTTCCAAGTCTATCTTTTTCACGAGAGAACTTTTCTTCCATCTTTTGCAGTTCTGGTTCCAAGTGTTCGACTTGCTTACTAGATTTGCTAGCCTTCATTTCGAGGTCTCGAATTCTTGCATCTTTTTCTGTCAAAAGTGCTTCAAGACTCTCTTTTTCGATTTCACGCTCAACGATTTCTTTCTCAAGAACTTCAACTTCAGCCTTAGTATCTCGCAATTCGGCTTCTTGTTGCTCATATGCGGAATACAACTTGAGTAAACGGTCTGTTTCTTCTTCAAGTTTTTCTGTGAGTTCTTTGATTTGTGTTTCTGGAGTGATGGTTCCTGCATCGGACATTTCTCTCACCTAAGGCTACGCCTTATTCTGTACCCACATTGGTCCTACATATCAAGCCGACGCTTCATCGTAGTACGAAATATCGTTCTGCCGATTATTGGATGGCGTCGGTTGCCACAACCAATTCTCTTGCAATACTGACCTCTCCCATAGAGTGTCCTGCATCGGCTACCATCACCAATTTACTGTTTGGTAGTGCTTTGTGAAGTTGCCACGCACTACGTGCTGGACAAACCATGTCATATCTTCCTTGAACAATTGTAGTGGGTATTTTCTGGATAACGGATGCTTGATTGAGAATATATGCTTCTTCAACAAAAATAGCATTGATGAAATAATGGCATTCGATTCTTGCAAATGCTACTGCAAAATCTAAATCTTCTGCTTTATCCAAATATTCGGGATCTGGGAATAGGCGACTTGTTGCCATCTCCCAGCGAGTCCATTCCCTTGCTGCAGCTCTTCTAACCTCTACATCATCGCTAGTCAATCTAGAATAATATGCTGAAATCAAATCATCTTGTTCTTCGATTGGAATGTGGTCTCTGTAAGAATCAAAAGCATCAGGGAAAACATGGCTGGCTCCGTCTTGATAGAACCAATGAAGTTCGCTTTTCCTGCACATGAAAATCCCTCTAAGCACTAAAGTCAAAACACGAGAGGGGTGATTTTGAGCATAAATTAGTGAGAGCGTAGAGCCCCAAGACCCTCCGAACACATGCCAATTATCAATCTCTAAATGCTCACGCAGCATCTCTAAATCAGCAACAGAAGCATGCGTATTATTGTCTTTTAATTCTGCATAAGGAGTCGACCTACCGCATCCTCGCTGATCAAATTGAATAATGTCAAATTTTGCCGGATCAAAATAACGACGATAAGAAGGCTGACTTCCCCCGCCAGGACCACCGTGAATTACGATTACTGGTATACCGTCAGGATTTCCACTTCTTTCCCATGCAATGGTATGGAGGGTTGAGACTTTCAAGAATCCAGTTGTATGAGCCTCAATCTTTGGGTAGAGGACATCATCTATGCTTTGGGTGCTGATTTGCATGGTTCGGGCAGAATTACCAAGAACATGTTCCTTTCGCTAGGAGCATACGATTTATTGACGGCTTCGACTTACGACTGTCTATGGGCATAAAAGCGGCCACAGATGTGTTCTCAGAATGGGCTTTGATCGGGAAAGATGAAGGGATGGAAAGAGGGCATGCTGCTTCTGTAAAAGCGATGCTAGAACTTGCTTTACCTAAGGTAAAATCTAATTTTTCAACTATCGATTTAGGATGCGGTAATGGCTGGGTCACAAGAATGCTAACCGAGTTAGGAGCGGCTCACAGTGAAGGTGTTGACGGATCTATTGAAATGATTAACAAGGCTACTGCTAAGGATTCATCTCACAAATATTCCCATGGTATGTTACCTGAATGGAAACCAGAAAGGAGGTTCGATTTAGTACACACAATGGAGTTTCTGTATTACTTGGACGACCCTGCTCAAATGATTTCAACCATACATGATGAATGGTTAGAAAACAAAGGATTCCTTGTAGCCGGAGTAGACCATTATGCCGAAAATGAAGAGTCTCTAACATGGCCGGAACATGTCGGAGTTCATATGACTACAATGTCGATAAAACAATGGGAAAATGCAATGCTTCAAGCAGGATTCAAGAATGTTGAGATTCATCAAGTTGCAGCCAAAGGAGACTTCCCTGGAACACTAGTCATGCTTGGTCAAGTTCTTGATTAGATTGTTCAAAATCAAAGGTTTCGTCTACTAGTCTGCATGCTTTGCAGTTGTCTGGATCTGAGCATTCAGGTGGCTCATGGCTTTCTCCAGCAGCGGAAACATGTCCCATCCATGAAACTAAATCTATCAAGTCTGATTTGGCTTGTTGATAATCATCATCACTCATTCGAACCATCCTGCCTGAGGCTGCTACTAGAATTGCTGGCGGGAGTATTTTGCGACGAGTTTCTTGAGGCTTCATCATCTCATTTTCTTCTAAAGCCAAACAATAGAGGGCTAATTGTAATCTATGATGTTCTAAGATTTCATGTTCTGCTTCTGATTGCGCATGTGGTGAATTTTTACCTGAATCATGCTGCAATGGATGACCTTCTAGAGGAGATTTAGAATTGTAACCAGACAAGCAACCCTTTGTTTTAGCATCGACAACCTGGAGCCAGCCATTGCCGTCTTTATCTCTTAATGCTAGAACGAGATCCGCTCTTCCGTCAAATGTAGCTTTTACCTCTCCAACCTCAACAACAGGAAGATTTCCTTTAGGAGACCAAATATTACGTGTAAGTTTGTGATTAGATTTAATCAAGAAATTGAATGGTAATTCTGTACGAAGGCCTTCAACAAACATGCCATCAAAGGTACCTCCCTTGGTTAAATCTCCAAGAACGCCGCCGTCAACTAACTCTGCAAGATGATAGAGTCTCGAACGGACTCTTTTAATCAACTGAGGGTCACTGAATGAAGACTGGGCTAACACTTCATCAAATGCAGAATCTTCTAGCATACGGTTAGGTTGTGCCTCGATCCAAGAAGGTTCGAGATCATCACACTCGGAGGAGGGATTAGGAAGAGCAATTTCCAATAAACGATGAAACAGGGAGCCAAATTCAGCCGCTGAAGGCCAAAAGTCTTGTTTGTTTTTTAGTGGAATAAGAGTTAATGGTTCTGCTCGCCAATTCATTCGAGTAGTTAGCCAATGACTTCTCCTACAGCGCCAAGCAGCATCTAGAGAGTGAGAGGGAAGCCCGATTTGATGAGTGATTTTACGGATTGGACGCTCAACTACAACCTGAGTAGATTTTTCCAATACATCAAGTCGTTTTTTCCATTTTTCCAATGGAGATTGACTAGGTATGGAATCAAAACATGACGGATGGTGGAAAATTGCCATTCCGCTAACACAACCGCTAGGCAAGAAATTGTTATCCAATAAAGAACCAGGATCGATTTGCAATACTTTTGCTGTTTGATCTAATCCACCATCAGACCAAACACATCCCTCATTACCAGCAACAATGGAAGAATGTGCTAAACCATCAAGCAACATGTAGCCCATGTTTGGCTGAGTTTTACCACGTTTCAATTCTAAGTATCCTTCAGATGAGATACTTACTCCACTTTGTGGTGACCCCACAATAATAATTCGATCTTCAGCTCTTGTTAATGCAACGTAAAATTGGCGACGCCTCTCTGCCATCCCCTGTCCATATTCCAACATTGATGCCAGTGACCAGAGTCCACTTTCAGGTTTGGCTACACCTCTCCAAGGGTGTATTCTTCCGGCAATCATTTCTGGCGTAACTAGTACATTCTCCCTAGCTGAAAAACTAGAATCCTTAGTTCCAATGTTGAATATATCGTGTAATACTACGATTGGAGACTCCAATCCTTTCGAACTGTGGATTGTTAAGATTTTGACTGCGCCTACCTCTGCATCAGAACTGCTTTTCGGTCCATCATCACCCAATTCTGCTAACTCTCTGAGCCTTATCTGTGCAAGAGCAGCATCGCCCCCTACCTTCTCCATAATTTTTTCAAATAATGCAAGCCAATTGTTAACATCTCTTCTATCTCCTTCTCTAGGGAATGTTCTGAGCAAATCCGAATGGTCGACTACGGTTTCTATTGCGCCGCGTATATCGTTATTTGCTACTAAATACCCAATGCGATCGAATAGCGATTTTAATTGGCTGGTAGGCATAATACTAGCTAATTCAGTTATTTGATTTCCAGTACTTTTTGACAAATGATCACTTAACGTCGAATCATCAAGACCCGCTAAACACGATTGCCCTACCGCTAGTGCAGCTGACTTGTCAGATGGTGTGCAAGCTAGCCAAAGCAAAGACATCAAAGGCTGTACTGCTGGCCTATGAAGTAACGTCCCTTGTTTATCAGCTGTCGCTGGAATACCATGCTCCTCGAGAACATTTAGTATGTCTGGAATCCTACTTCTTGACGACACTAGTATCATGATATCTTCTGGCAAAATTTTGTGCTTTGGCCCTTCGACGGTACGCCAAGTATCTTTTTCGCAATCCATAACCCTAGCTTCCTGGCCATTCAGTAGAGTCATCAAACGTTTTGCAAGCAATTGGTTTGCGAGTTCTCTATTACTAGATTCACTATTCTCAAAAGGATTAATCGGTATCATGAGGTCCTGAGGTATCTCTCCTACCTCCGATTTAGTTGGTAAGATCCATTCAATACTAGGCTCGATTTCTGATTCTCTACTAGAGAACAAATCTTGTGCTTCTGCATGCCATGGCCCTGGAAGGGTTTGATGGCGGTTAGAAAAGGTGTCTTGAAAAATGTAATTCATGCTGTTGATCAGATTTGGTAAAGATCTGTGATTGGTTCGCATTTCAATATGTCCTTGAGAACGTTTTAGGAATGTTTCATTGTCTACTGAATGGCCTCCTTCGCTTGATTTAAACGAAACCCATTTTTCTCTTTTTGAATCTTCAGAAACAATCTTACTAGAACGAATGAATCCTGTCTTTTCATCGCCCTTACCTGGAATTGGACGAGGGTCCCTTGCATGGTCTAATTTCTTTAAATCGTTCAAACGGTGCTCATGAGCATCCTCTGTTGCATTTATTGAACGGACTAACTTGACGGCTTTTCGCATTACAGAAAGTTCGGCTTGTCTGAATCGATAAATGGATTGTTTCATGTCGCCGACAATGCAAATTGTAGGGTCCCAATCTCCAGCAGGAGGTCTGAGATCTTCAGGCTCTAGATGGCGACGGCCCCACAATCTGGCTAGAAGTCTGAAATGTTGGGGGTTTGTATCTTGGTATTCGTCGATAATGAATGCTCTGAATCCACGCCTTATTTCTCGAAGTATGGTGATTCTTCTCATCAAATCTTCTTTGACTTCTGAGTTGGCTCCGCAAGCTGTTATCGCTTTAGTGAGATGATTATCTAGCCACGGTTCATCTCCAATTGAATCTAGTGCGATAATTACACTCTCAGGATACCATTTTCTACAGACACTTGGACATCTAGCAAGTAACAAATCCTCAGCGTAGCGATGCATGTCATCGTAATCTGCCACTCCTTCTAACGATTTTAATCGAGTTAGTATTTCTTGTACCCCATTGTTAACTGTGAATAAATCCTGAATCACTTCAATTTCTAGTTCTGTTGTCAATTGCATTGCACGACCTGGCGGCAATTCGGGCAAAACGGTTCCGAGTCTCGGAGGATGAGCGTATTGCCCATCAATTGGAGTTGGTTCGGAGATTAAAGGATTGAGAAGATAAGAGGAACGCCCAATATTCCTCAGTAACAAGGCATCTGAATTGTTCATCAGATTGCGAATTTCTACTGAAATCACTTCTGCATTGTCTGATATGATTTGTTTGACTTGGGCATCCATTGCTTTGTTTGCTGTTTTCGACAATATACCAGAAGGCCAACCTCTTGATTTAGGAGGGCGAGAACTTGATAATGCTTTGCAGTTTATCTTGTCTAAATTATCTGCAGAAGCGATGGCTTGGGAAACTAACCAAATCCATTGTAAGCGCCAAATACTGTCTTCTGAATCGATTGTACACAAATACTGAACATATCTGAAACGAGTCATCCCCTGGATATTATCGGCACCTATGATGAAGTGCCCTCCTCCATCTAGCCAATTGTCTACCCATTCTTCTATCAACTTACGGAAATCATTGTACCATTGGTCCAAGATTTCTTCTGTAGGATTCAAAAATAGGTGATCTAAATCTTGCACAGAGATATTTTTCCCTTTATCTCCAAGTGAGTTTGCCGCTTCTTCGACAAACAAAGAGCGTTTCATCAGCCCTCTTATCACAGTCGAAGATGCACTTTGCCCCCCCAGCCTTACAGATAAACGATCTCTTGCTTGTAAGAAGGACTCTATGTCACCAGTCATTCCAACTTCTATTCCATCTATTCCTTTCTGTAATCTCCATGCTGTGCGGATTGCTTTTTCACGGAGCAGAATACTGACTTCTTCTTCAACTTGTTCGGTTGCAGGCTTATCTGACACTAAACCAATCCAAGGAGATACTATTGAAGATAAAAATGAGTCAATTGTTGAAATTGGCGCATCTTCCATTAGAGAGAGTAGCATCTCTACGTCTCCTTGATCTGATATCCTTGTATCATGAACTACGTTTTCGCCCTCTTCTGCTGATGATTGTGCTCTCAAGGAAGAAATCAATCCCCTGATTCTTCCTTTCAATTCTGCTGCTGCCTTTCTGGTGAAAGTTATTGCAACCGTTTCCGTTGGTAGAAGGCCTTGCCAATCTTTGATCGAAGTTCTTTCTCTAGCAGGACAACGTATTGCGCCCATACCCTTGATTGGCACTCGAGCAGCAGGAGGAAGCAAGCGTGTTGCTCTTTGGTTTTGAGATAGGATGTGCTGTACATATCGATGAGCCATAACTGTGGTTTTTCCAGTGCCTGCTCCTGCATCCAAAGCAATGTGTCGGTCTATGTCAAGACCTAGTTTTTGTGAGTGGTTTAATTTCATTACCAGCCACCTCTCTTCAAGCCGCCACATGCATCAATCGTTGAACAGTTACAAGGGATTTTACCAGCTTTGGCATTTTCAATTACTCGATTTGCTGTGGTTATTCTTTCACGCATCCATGCTCTAAATGGGTTGGATGCTGCTTGTTTGGATTCTCCTGGACGACGATACTGATTTACTAGATGTTGAGTTACAATACCTACCGAAGATCCGCTCAATAGTTCTGTGAAATCTGGATCTAGTTCTACCCACGGTAGTGTCTCAATTCCAACCTGAGTGACCCCTACTCCAATCACCCTATGCCCCGGATTACAGAGTTCCCATGCCCTAGCATAAAGAGCGAGTTGTAATTCATCAAAAAGGCCTTTCATATGCCGGTTATCCTTTCCATCATCTTTCGGCCCGTCTACCGATTTAATGTCTCTAATAATTACTAATTTACTGACTGGAACTTTTTGTCCTATGTCCAAATCTAATGGGATAATTTCTGCTTCTTTCTGGAGGTCATAATCGATGATTACAGCGTCGACCTTGTCAATAAATCCTGTGAACTTGAAATCACTATTTTCGCCTTTTTGCTCAGGAGATGGAGGTAAATTAATTGTGACATTAGGCTTGTCATTTTCCCTTACTTCCCACTCACTTGCTAAAGGGGCACAATCTGATAACGCGAAATCTGATTTGACCATTCTACCTAAGCGGCCGCTTACTGGAATTACATCTTCGCCTTCTAACCAAGATTTCCAAATCGAAGGATTGACTCCCACTAAGTCCCGGCACCTATGTGCAGCAACGCCGTCTGCTCGCTTCATCCAAGGGGCTTTAGTAACCAATGTTTCAAGCGCCACTTGCCAAGCTGCATCGACATTCTTTAGTTCACCCTCAGTCAATTTCTTTGTTTCAGATGGTAGTTGGTTCTGCTTCAAACCGTGTGCACGCAAGATTGCCTCTTCAACAAAATGGATTATGTTACCTCTAGTATTTGCTGCCAAATCTTCAGGCACAATTTCCTCTTTACCCAATTTCAAATGGCGTTCAACCCAAGCATTTCTTGGACAGAAAAGCCACGCCTGCAAGCGACTTTGCGACCAAACCTTTGGCAAATTCAATTTTACTGAACCTAATCCAATTCTTTGGTCTAACGATTCTAATTTAGTTGATGATGGGACTATTGGCCTTGGATCAATACCTAGAATCTTCTTCTTTTCTTTGACCTCGCCAAGGTGAGGCCACTGAGAAGAATTTCGTGCAAACGGGATGTTATTTCTGTTTGGAATTATTCTGTAATCAGTAGTCCTAATCATTTTACCAGAGTCTTCGAATGGGAATATTTCTCCTTCTTCATAGTGCGATATATCACGGCGGCGTTGATATTGGTCTGGTAAAATCTCTATTTTCGCGGCTTCCAATATCGAAGTGTTACTTAGCGGCAAACTAGTAACAGGTCTACCTTCGATTAATGCCAAACCTGCTCTTTGCGCCTCATCACGTGGCAATAATCCGCTATTGTGAGTCCTGACTCCTTGTGCAAGCATTTCCATAGAACTAACTTTGTGAACAAGCCTTAACCCAACTTTAGGAATATTTTGCCAAACCCATGCTCTATTGGAAGTCTTAGGGTTCCAATCTTCTGGATCTATGAACGGAGGATGTTTCTCTAAATCAAGTTCATCATCTTGAAGAGAAGCCGTACTCAACCACTCTTCTAGTGGGCCAGATAATTCGATTCCGTCTTGTAAACTAGAATCTACAATAATCACTATCTTCGAACTATTCAACAGATTTCGAAGATAGTGTCTGCCTTTTCTTAACCCAATGTCGGGCCGATTAATCCCTAGCTTCATTCGTGACTTTTCATCTAACCAAGGTACGGATGGTGATTTCATCGACCATGTTTCTGAATTCAGTCTGTTCAGGATAAGTGTGTCGCAACTTGTGCCCAATGCTTGACTAGGGTTGAGGATTCTAAGGCCGCTGTCCACTCCTCTACGGGATGGGACTTGAGTGTTTGACGCAAGATTTTGAAGTACTTCGAAAAAGGAGTCCCCAAAATCGGTTCCCACTTCTTTAGTTAAGCGAGATATTGATTCTATGAAGTGTTGTAATCCTGGTATTGAATTGGATTCCTTCGAATCCCTAGATGATAACAAACGCCAATCTATTTGGCTAAGCAGTGAATTAAACCACTCCATCTGATTTGACAATGGTTCAGGTAATGGGAGTTCCTTTCCAGATATGCACCCAATACAATTTTGCATTGCTACTGGCTTGTCGGTCTTGCTCAGTATAGGGTGCATCCATCGCGCAATGATTGACAGCCACCATTGGCTCTCTTCCAGAGCCTTTGAATGGCCCTCATCGCCAACAAACCTAGGGGTTGCTTGAGAAAGCGTTGAAAGCCACCTTTGAAGACTACCTCTTCCTCCTAGAACATGAAACCCTCTTGCAAGTTCAATCATAGTATCAATGTGGAGTTTAGGGCTCCATTCTTGATTCTCAGGATGTTCTAATTTCAAAATATTCCAATCCATAGGAAGTCCGATTTGTTGAACCATATCGCCTAGCCGTTTCAATGACCAAGCTTCTTCGCCACGAGGTATCTCTAAAATTGAAAGTAGACGATTCACTGCTGAAGATGAAAGAGCCGTAGTTGATCCACCGCGCAACCTAACTCCTTGGTTTTCAAGATATGGTGCTAGTTTTCTTTCAAGATTCTTTGAATCTCCATCGACGACGATTACATCACCCTCTACTCTAGACAGTATATTGGCTACTGCTGAAATTGATTGTTCTTCGGATTCGGCCATCAGATGGAAGATTTGGCTTTCTGAGGTAGGAGGCTTCCAACCTTGTTTGGAATCTGGAATCCAGACTTCGTGCTCAGGAATCCATTTAGGGAGGTCTGATTGTTTCCTTACAGGATGTATATCTTCGATGTACTCCCCGTGAAATCCAAGACGATGCGACCCCGGATTAACCAACTGGTGAGTGTTTACCAATTGGCTTATTCTCCCCAATATTGCAATCTCTACCTCGGTTAAACTACTTGCATGATCTAGAATAATTATTCCTGTAATGCCTCGTAAAGTGAAGGGGACCTCTTCGCTTTCTCTCAATTTATCTAGTAAAACTCTTGATTTTCTGGAAGGGTGTGTCATTCCCATTTTTGATTCTAAGCTTCTGAGAGCTTTGTCACAATTAACCGCACATGGATCCTCTTCCCAAAGGAGAGGATTCTCTAGGGAAAAAATCTCTTTGTGGAGCGATAAAACTCTCTTTGTTCTGGAACGCGGCCATGGAATCTCTGGATTCGAATGGATCAAAGGAAAACCATAGTTTAACGCTGCCGAGGATAATTCCCTATGAGTTAATTCGAATGTTATTCCATCATCGGCCATAATAGCAGGTAAACGCAAGTCAATATGTAGAACAGAAATTAATCTTTGAACAGTTAAATGGCGTGATGAATCAACAATCCCGCCTTCTGAAATTGAATGAAGTTTGCTAATTGTTTGTTTCCTAGAGGCTTCTGTTGGGTGAATGACAATCAATCTCTCGCCAGATTTTATGGATTCTAGAAGCCAATTTGGAGTGCCAATTCCTGCCTGGATAGCTTCCATTGAAAGACTCCCGGGAACATACTCGCTAGACAATACCATTGGCTCCCCCTCCGTAACGGTTACCCTGACATAGGGGGTTCATGAACCCACGCCTTTAACCTAAAGCAGAACCATTGAAAATGAAGCAAAGTGTGGACTGTATACATGCGAGTGAAAGTCATACTGATGGCACTGATTCTTGGAGTCTCTATGCTCCCTTCTTCACAAGCTGGAAGTCCAGAAAATTTGGAAGATGTAGGATGGGTATTTGGCGGCGTATATCTAGATGCAAATGAATCTGGAAATTCAACCAGTAGCCTTTCTGAACTACCTGCAATTGTCGAAGATTACACCGCCACCTGGTGTACAAATTGTGTAACAGTAGAGGATGCTTTGAATGACATCGCTGAAAATAACAATATGAAAACATATCATTTCCACAGATTCATCAACGAAAATGAAGATCCTCTCGGTTCACAAGAAGGTGATGATCGTTGGATAAACAGATATGATCAGAGGCTTCCTCCGACAGTAATTTTCAATGGAACAATTCGCCAAATTGGAAGTATTCCTGACGGAGATTCTCTGCAAGATGATTACAACAAGAACCTAGAAACCTCAATCAATTTGGGCATTGGATCTTCATCCCTTGGATGGGCAACAAGCAACAACTCCAACCCAATCGCAACTTGGAATCTTGCTGTTGACATGTCTAACTTCCCTCAAGATAGTGAGATTAAGTCATACCTTTGGGTTGTGGAAGAAGTCGCATATTTCCCCGATGGTGGTAACGAAGAAGAATACTATCACAAGAGTGTGAGAACAATCATAGATTTGGGCAATGCCACAACCGGTTCACTAGAAGTGACACTACCTGCTGCTTACGATGGAGATGACTTGCAGGTTCACCTAATTCACGAAGTTGTTCTACCCGAGCCCGATGGTGAAACCCCAGAAGAGCCTAGCGAAGAAGATACTGAAGATGAAGACGATAGCAGTCTTCCAAGCATCGGTTTGGCCGCAGTGGTAGCAATGACAATGTTTGCAGCGGTCACTGTGCAGCGAAAGCAGCAATGATTCTCTCAACATCTTCATC
>CAXGTB010000021.1:0-12764 GCA_964012565.1 uncultured euryarchaeote
GCTTGGCTCGCTCAACAACAGCAGCAACAGCAGCAACAGCAGCAACAAGGATGGAACCAAACAGCTCAGCCAATACAGCCAACTATTCGTTCTGGATTACATTGTAGAGGTTGTAGGATTGGAGTAGATCCAAGTTGGAGGTTCTGCCCGGTTTGTGGAACCCAAAACCGTTGATTAGTTGACAAAATCACCGTCGTTCAATATTTGCAAATCATCCAGCCACACCGATGGTTTTGTTATCACACCTGGAACATGGATGCCGACATCAGCACTTCCTCCCAGACTTGTGTTATCACCAATAGAAAAATAGCAGGTTCCTAATTGCTTTTCATCTTCTAAAACATGGCCAGTCAATTGAGCATTGGGATTCATTCCAAAACCAAATTCTGCGACTGTCCATACCAACTCGCGGTCTTTCGTCCTTAGTCTAGATGCGGCTTCACCAAACTGTTGTCTTATTTGTGCAGCAGTGGAATCTCCCTTAATGTCAATTACAATACCGTTTTCCACAATAAGCTCCAAAGGTTCATCCAGCAATGTTGATTCCCAAGTTCCATCAATAACTATTGTACCGTTCATTGTACCTTCTTTTGGTAAAACAAAGGCTTTACCAGCAGGCAGATTAGTAATCATCCTTGGTCTATTACAAATACCATTATCATCTAAATTCCAATCTTTCCAAGATACTTCGAATTCAACATCTGTGCCTTTAGAATCTTTGACATGAATCAATTTCTTTCTACGTAGAGTTCCAGAAATTTGGCTCAGGCTCTTCTTAATTTCATTAAAATCAGCTGCCATTCCTCCGCTGATGAACATTTCATTCGTCATACCCGGCATTGTTGCCACTCTAGCACCATCCTTGAGTGAAGCCCTTACAGCTCTTGTATGAGTAAGCGAGTACTTTGTAGGAGCAATTACAATTTGCTGTTGTTTCATCAAGTTGGCAACAGGAGAAGGAGGCTCTTCACCATGGTGTCTACCCTTGGGCATGACAATTAACAACACACGGTCAGATCTTTCTGTAGCCGAGCGATGTAATGCCTGACCAATTTCTCCAGTAGTTGGGTCGCAAACAATGAGAACATTCTCGCCTCGTCTGATGTCCATACATGTGTGGGTGACACGCTTAGCAGATTCTAATAGTAATTTTTCTAAATCCACATTCTCGATCTCAGTTACACTTTCATCAATCGGTTCTTCTGCTTCTACTACCTCATCCAAATCAGAATCATCCTCGAGATTGGCAGAGTCCTTCTCCTTCGTTTTACGCCGAAACGGAGAGGGCATGTATAGCGGAGGCGCTACTAAGCCTTCAAATTGTGCCCGTCTTCACGTGAAATATTGAAGTGAAAAAACCTCTTCGCTGGGCCATGGGCGCAAAAGAAGAATTCATTACGCGAGTTAATGACCTGTACAGATATGAAGCAATCCAAGGCCATCTTGGTTGGGATCAAGAAACAATAATGCCATCCAAGGGTGCTGAAGCAAGGGGTGAAATTCTTGCTTGGCTTGCTGGTCAGAGACACAATAGTTTGATCGACGAAGAAATGAACTCTCTAATTACTGAATTAGAAGATGGGACACACGACGACTTTTTTGCAGCGAACCTTCGAGAGATGAGAAGGAAATATGATGAAGCAGTAAAAATACCAACTTCATTTGTTTCTAAATTCACCAAAGCACGTAGCGAAGCTTTGATTGCATGGCAAAAAGCTCGCAGTGATAGCGATTTTTCTCAATTTGCACCCCATTTGCAAAATTTGATTGATTTAACAAGAGAAAAGATTGGTTATCTTGGTTGCGAACACACTCCTTACGATGTTCTTCTCGATGAGTATGAAGTCGGGATGACTGTAGAAGATTATGACCCCTTATTTTCAGGATTAAAAGCAAGATTAGTCCCTCTTTTGTCAAGAATTATGGAATCAGATGTGACAATTCCTAGGCTACCAAGCGACATGGTTTTCCCGGCGGATGGTCAAGAATTGTTTTGTAACAAAGTTAGCAAAGCAATGGGCTTTGATTTTGAAGCGGGAAGAATGGACCGCTCTACTCATCCGTTTTGCGCTGGTCTTTGGCCTGGTGACACCAGATTTACAACACGATTTGATGAAAAAGATCCATTTTCTTGTCTTTATGCAGTTATGCATGAGTCTGGACATGGATTGTATGAGCAGGGCCTACCAAGAGAACACAGTTATTCTCCTGTAGGAACTGCGATTTCTCTCGGTGTGCATGAATCTCAAAGTCGATTTTGGGAGAATCAAATTGGTAGGACAGCCGCTTTCTGGCACATAGCGATGCCTTGGTTCCGTGAACAATTCCCAGATTGTCCAGATTGGAGCAATGAGACTCTTGATTTAGTCGCAAATGAAGTTAAGCCAGATTTCATTCGCGTTGAAGCGGATGAAATAACTTACAATTTGCATATAATGATTAGATATGAGATTGAAAAAATGATGTTCAATGGTGATCTGAAAGTCGAAGACATTCCGGAGACTTGGAATAAAATGATGAGAGATTGGTTTGGAATAGAGGTTCCAAACGATTCCTTAGGTTGCCTTCAAGACATTCATTGGTCTATGGGTGCATTCGGATATTTCCCTACATACACACTTGGTAATCTGTACGCTGCACAGTTATTGGAAACGATGTCAAACGAATTGGGAGACATAGATGAAATCGTAAAATCAGGGGATTGGTCAAGTATGCTTGATTGGCTAAGTGAAAAAATTCACGCAAAGGGTTCAGTAATGACTCCTTCAGAACTGATAGAATCAGCAACAGGAATGGCACCAAGTCCTGAACCATTCCTAAACTATGTTGAGGAAAAATACAGCAAGTTGTACAACTTGTGATTATTCTTCTTCACTGCTACTTTTGCCAGTAACTTTCGCTTGCAACTTGTTCAGCATACCTGTTAGTTCCATTATGGCATCTTGCAAATCATTGGTTCTATCATCTTCTTTGTCTGTGCCAAATGATATTCCCAGCATTGTTATCATCGCACCAGAAAGCATGATTACTGACGATGTGAATAGGTCTCTCAAATTGATTTCATCACCGTTTGCAAGCATAACTCCCCAAAGAGCTCCTGCTACGAAAATTAGCAATCCAATAACTATCTGTTGATGCCCAGGCCCGAGTTTTTCTTCCATTTTGCTCATAGGTTTTCCCGGTTGACAATTTGCAATCTTAGTAAAAAACTTAGCGGATAAATTTTCATTTATCTATTCAAATTTAATTCCAAGGCAGCATAACCAGAGGTTTTCCTACCTCTCCTGCATCGACCAGACACCTACCTTTTGGACCAGTTTCATCGTTCCTTTCAAACACCGGAATTCCGTCGACAACAGTTAGAACTGGCCACCCAACTAGATTTTTCCCTACGAATGGACTCCATCCCACTGTAGTCCAAGTATTCTTATCTTCAACTACGATTTCTTTGTCCAAGTCAACCAAGACAATATCTCCGTCATAACCTTCCTCTAATCTTCCTTTACCAACCATCTGATAGCATTCTGCTACGTCTGTTGACATCCATTTTACAACTTGCTCTAGAGTACATTTACCTTCAGATACATGAGTTAGCATAACAGAAAGTGATGTTTCTACACCCGGCATTCCACTGTGCGCTTTTGGGAATCCCAGTTTTTTATTTTCCATAGTGTGTGGTGCGTGGTCAGTTGCAATACAAGCAATTGTTCCATCAAGTAATCTCTTCCAAAGAGTTTCCTTATCCTTTTGATAACGAATTGGTGGATTCATCTTTAGTCGGGTCCCTAATTCCTCTACGTCTGTTTCATCGTATGTGAGGTGTTGTGGAAGGACTTCTGTGGTAATGTGAGCCCTTCCCTCTTCTTTGTACAGAGAAGTAAGTTCTGCTAGGTAATCTGCCTCTATTCCAGAAGTCAGGTGTAAGATGTGTAATCTATGTCCACTATCTTGTGCATAACCTACAGCCCTTTTTGTTGCAATTATGGCGGTCTCATCATCTCTCCATTCAGCATGTGCAGCCATGTCTGTTCGCCCTTCAATGATTTTCTTTCTCTCAATCATTCTTGTTTCATCTTCAGCATGAACTGCAATTAGACCAGCAGTATTGTCGAAAATTGTCTTTAGAGCATTTGATTCGTTTACTAGAAGGTCGCCGGTAGATGATCCCATGAAAATCTTGATTCCGCAAATACCAGGTATTGCAATAGGAGAACCGGGAGTTCCGACAGCTTTCTGCAATTCTTCAACATTGGATTCTGTAGCGCCGATAAAGAATCCATAATTCGTTACACATTTTTTAGATGCAGTTTCTAATTTGTCATACATTGAATCAAGAGTTGTCTGGCTCGGTACATTGTTTGGCATGTCGAGGAAGGAGGTCACTCCTCCGCTAGCTGCTGCACGTGATCCAGTGTATAGGTCCTCTTTTTCTGGTTGGCCAGGATCTCTGAAGTGAACTTGTGGATCAATAATTCCGGGAAGTAGATGTAGGCCTGTTGCATCATGGATTAGTTCACCATCGTTTGGTTCGATATTACTTTGAGTTGAGATTTCTGAAATCACACCATCTGTAATTCGTAAGTCACCTGATACAATTCCAGTTGGCAGTACCATTTTTGCACCCGTAATCAATATATTTCGATTCATTTTTTCACCTTCTTCTAGCACTCTTTGGTCTAAATGCGTTGCATACTCCATCATTCATGTCGATGTACGGGCCACCCAATAAGTCAACGCAATATGGAACTGCTTTCCAAATTTCGTCTATAGTTTCTCTTATTGCCTTAGGTCGACCTGGGAGGTTGAAAATCAGACTATTTCCTCTTGTTCCCCCCATTTGACGAGAGAGAATTGCAGTAGGAACAAACTCGAGAGAAATCGCTCTCATTTGTTCACCAAAACCAGGGAGTATTCTATCACAAACCTCCAGAGTTGCTTCAGGAGTGACATCCCTCTTGGCAGGACCAGTCCCCCCTGTTGTTACTACTACGTCACAACCCAAATCATCAGTCATTTCGATTATGGCTGCTGATATTGCGGAGACCTCATCAGGAACTACCCGATAATGAGAACTCCATTCTGAAGCAATCGCTTCTTGGAAGAACCCCAAAATCGCAGGTCCTCCTTCGTCTTCATATTCACCCTTGTGAGCACGGTCTGAAACAGTCAGGATTCCCAATGTAGCATGATCTCCAACCATTGATTTCCCTCACTGGTTTCCGTATTTGTCACGGATATCTGCGTGGAATGAGTCTAGTAGAGTATCTTCGAATAACTCGGCTTGGCGGCGTATCTTCGTCGATCTCATGTGTAGGAATGCCATTCCTATGAATGCGATAATTGCAATAGGAATTGCAGCTTCAAGTTTGTATTTGTGCATTACAGTAATGATACCTTCAGCCGTATATGCCCAAGTCAGAGAAGCAGCAGCACCACCCACGAATGTAGCCCAAAGTACACGCATGAACTTCATTCGTGATAGTAGCCCCAACATCGCCCCAACTAGAACTCCAGATGCCATAAACGGAATCCAAACGAAAACGATTAGGCCCCAGAATCCCCATTTGTTGATCATCTCACGCTTTTCGTTTGCAGTATATTCAACAGTTGATAGGATGTCTCCGAACAACTTTGTTTGGAGTACTCTGCCGCCCAGGCCATCTTGTTTGGCAACAGCAGCGACTCTTGCATCTTTACTATCCTTGGAAGAAAGAGTCTCAATACGCCCTGCGCCAGAGCGGTCTGCTAGTGTAGATACTAGGTTACGTCCTTTGACGATCAATTCTTGAGTTCCCATCAATTCAGGATTCTCTCTAGAAATGTATTTTCTTAGATTCTTTTCAATATCAGAGTTCGAATCCTTGAATCTGAAGAAAGCGAATCTTTGGTTTGGTTTGTATGCTACTCGAACGAAAATTATTGAGTCTTCGCTAGTTACTGTAGCCATTTGTAGAATTAGTTCACTCTTTGATCTAAAGAATCCTTTGACCGATTCTCTAACATCATCTTCTACCTTTGAAAGCATATGTAAATCACGGAAGAACGTAGTGTAGTCCTGGTCTTCAACATCTTCATCTTCGATCATTCCGCTGCCAACGCCAACTCCTGTTTCGAAGTCGATAGCTTGATTGTCACCAATTGACCTAACCGTTAATTGGACAGGCTTGAAGACACGGAATAATGCAAATTCTTCTAACACTTCCTTCAGAATTTCTGATCTGACATCCGCGGTATCAGAAAACGTCCCTTCAGTGTTCGAATATGGGACCATGATATCTATCGATAGATCTCTTACTTCTATTTTGTAGAGGTCCCAATCAATATTGATATGCATTCGATTTTCAGAATTTCGTAATACATCTACTACCACCTTTTTGATGTGTGTTCTAGATAGCATGTCATCAGTATCTTGGTGATATAATTTGTACATTACAGGGTATGCAAGGAATAATGAAATTACGGAAAGTGACAAGGAAATGAAGGCCATCCACCATGCAGGAATTCCAGCCGCTCCACCTGTTAGCATTGCGGTTTCACGCCCTCCACCTAATTCTGCTCCCATCAGTACGAAGCCCCAGTTTCCAAGGTCGGTAACCGACCAGCAGGATCGAGGGCCGTCATCTAGAAGTGTTGCTTCTCTTTTTACTTCAGAGTCTACAAAGGGTAGGAAAGAAAGTGCATTTTCTGATGTGCTGATCTCAAATTCGAGAACCTTGTCGATTTGTTCTGTGCCATTTACGCGGTCATCTTCACTCTTCGAACTCATATTGGTTCCAGTCTCATAAAGATCGATTGTAATGACAAGTTCATATGTGCCAGTTTTCCAATCTGCAAAGTTGACTTTAGTTGATTTTTTGTTGACTTCTCCTTGGCTTTCTTCAGGCGTTTCTCCACCCTCAGTGGCCACTACGGTCCAATTCAGCACAGCAATTCCTTGTGCTAAGTTTCTTCCAGAAATCTTGACAGCCTCGGCATCATTATCAGGATAAGCGTGTATCCATGGCGTATCTATGACCTCTTCACATTGTTCTCCACTGTCTAGGAACGTATCACTAGCCCAATGGTCTAGGGCAGTCGATTCTCCAAAAACTCCACCTGACATTCCAAATAACAGTAGTGCATAGAGTGCGCCATAGCCTAAACCTGCAAGCAAAGTCCAATCTTCAATTGCGGAGGGGAATCTGGTTTTGGAGTCAGTATTCCTTCTTTTCCTAATGCCCGCCAATTCCTTTGAAATCTTGTCAACAGGTTTTGTGTCACCAGAATCTTCGAGGGTATTTTCGATATCTGTATCAATATCTTGTGACCCCATGTATGCCCCTATGGGGCATCAGCAAATGAATACTATGCCGTTTTTCAAAAGAACCTGTCATATTTTGCCTGTTTTTCCCAGAGAGAAATACCGAACTTTCAAATTTAGATTACTAGGTCAAATCTTAGTTACTGGTACAAATTGGAGTTCATCTAGTATTTCTGGTATTTTAGCATCGTCTCCACCAGCTGCAATATTTTGCGCCCAAGTCACCAGTGCTCCATAATGCTCCTCGCCGTTTAACTTCCCTAGCCAGATTCTATTTCCGTTGAAAGTTATCAGAGAAACATTGTTCATTTTGCAAGGTCCTAAACATCCTGAAATTGTAAGTTTCACATCATTTTTCAGTTCATGTTTTTTCCACTCAGAGCGCAAAAAGTCCACTGGTACCTCATTATTGCCTTTTTCTGTTCGTCCACAACAACATCCGTCACAGACGGTAAATCTCGCAGTCATTTTCAGGCACCTGAGTGGTAATTTGCAATCAAATATCAGACATCACGAATTGGTCACTATCGATAGGAACCCATACATTTGTTTTGTTTTCGTCTTGAATTTCTACTCTGTACGGGTTACCCTGGTCCCAACACTTGAGGATTTTACCTTTAGCATAATGTCCAATATTTGCGTAAATCATGTCTCCAACATCAAATCTAAGATCTTCAGCAATACACTCCATCAATCCTTTCTGCAGTGCAGCGTGGTCTAGGTCGCGACCGATGAACACAAATCGACATTCTCTTGTTTCGCCTTCTTTCCAAAGCCCAATTTCTTCAGTAAAATCTCCATTAAAGAGCATATGAACGCCTTGGAATACGAATTTTTCTTCCATTCCTCTTACAGCAAGAACTCCTTTGTAACGAAATAGGTCTTCACCTTTGTCTCGCATTATTGATCCAATCCATCGATCTAGCTTGTTCACGTTAAGTTCTCCTTCGAATCTTGCGCTCGAAGATGTGACTCTGTCATCGTGTTGGTGCTCAGCCTCTGTGTCTAAAAATTCAGGATCCATTTCTAATGTCTGACTTAGATCGAATGCTCCGATATTGATTAACTCCTTAGGGTCGATTAAACTGTTTTGAGTATGATAAATTGGTGCAGATCCATTTATTGTTTTGATTCTAGACTCGACTTGTTTTAGTTCATCATCTGAGACTAGGTCGATTTTGTTTAGCATAATTCTGTCTGCGAATGCCAACTGTTCGACAGATTCGTTTTCTACATCTTCTGGCTTCTCATCATCCAAATGCTGAGTAATATGTTTGGCATCTACAACAGTGACTATTCCGTCCAACTTGTACCTGTCAACGACTTTGTCCTCTACGAAGAAGGTTTGAGCCACGGGAGCAGGGTCTGCTAAGCCGGTAGTTTCGATTAGAACTCCATCAAAATCCTTGATTCTATCATACATATTATCCAGAGTTTCTGTCAAATCCCCGCGTACTGTACAGCATATGCATCCGTTCATTACCTCAATGATTGCTTCTTCTGAACTTTCGACTAGAATATTTTCGTCAATTCCAACATCACCAAATTCGTTTTCAATAACTGCGAATTTCATTTTGTGTTCAGTACTAGAAAGGATGTGGTTGAGAAGAGTAGTTTTTCCTGAACCCAAAAATCCGGTAAGAACAGTTACTGGTATCCTGTTGTCATTCCCTGTATCAGCGTTCATGTCGTGCCCCGTTTCTTCGAGAGGCTGCGAATAATTAAACAGAACTAATAATTGTGAGTAGTCAATCTATTAACTCTGAATGAGTCTCGTGTTTTCACTAAAATAATTGAGAGGTGGGTTAGGCCGGACTTGAACCAGCGACCTCGGCATCTTCAGTGCCGCGCTCTCCCAACTAAGCTACTAACCCGGGATATTCCGGCCACGGACATCAGTACTTCAAGTCTTGCGGCTCATCACTCGATGTCATCAAGCACAGCAACTTGAACTTCAGCAAGTTGCGCAAGACCATTTCTTGCCATCTCGATGAGTTCTTGCAGTTCGTCGTATGAGAAGGTTGATTCTTCTCCAGTCCCCTGAACCTCTACGAATCTGCCGTCTGATGTCCCAACCACATTCATGTCAACATCAGCATTGGAATCCAAGATGTAATCTAAATCAAGGTAAACATCTTCTCCGATTAGACCAACCGAAATTGCAGATAAGTCGTGTGGGATAACCTTGTTTTCATGATTTCTTGCTTCGGTCGGTGTCAATTGAGGTGGCGTCCATCCATTTTCTCTATCTTCACGACTTGGTCGCAAATCCATAGGAAGGCAGTCTCCGCTTGCAATCAATCTTCGAACAGCCAATCTTAATGCAATATTTGCTGCAGTAATAGAAGCACAACGTGTTCCACCATCTGCGTTTAGAACGTCACAATCTACAGTAAGGGCAATTGGACCTAGTGCTTCAAGATCAATTGCACCTCTAAGAGAGCGCGCAACTAATCTCTCAATCTCCTGAGTTCTTCCTTTTGCACCTCTGCGTTCTCTACGGAAGCGTGAATCAGTGGATCCTGGAAGTAGGGAATATTCTGCATGAACCCAGCCCTTTGTGGCATCGCGAGGAAACCATCCAGGCAATCGGGATTCTTTGGTTACACAGCAAAGAATGTGAGTATTACCTTGGCGGTAGAGGATACTGGCAAGGGCATTAGGAGTGAAGTCAATTTCAACCTCGATGTTTCTCATTTCATCTTTAGCGCGGTCGGTCTCGATGTTGGTCTTGAACTTGGCCATGTATCGGCGAGTAACCACTACACAAGAACACTTCCGTCCGCGCGCAAGTTGAAGAATCGAGTCTGATTAGCCCCTCTATGGCGAGAGTTGCGATATGTGGTGTAGCAAGAACTCCTATCGGTAAATTCAGAGGCAGCCTCTCTGGTTTGAGCGCTGTTGAACTGGGAGTGCGATCGGTAAAGGAATTGCTTAATCGATGCAATATTGATCCCTCAAGTGGAGTGATTGACGAAGTTCTGTTCGGTCAAGTTCTACAAACAGGTGCAGGTCAAGCTCCAGCACGTCAAGTTGCATTGGGTGCCGGCCTGCCAAATACGATTGCTGCTACTACTATCAACAAAGTTTGTGGCTCTTCTTTGAAGGCGGTTATGATGGCTGCTAACAGCATAAAGGCTGGAGAATACAAGGCCATTATTGCTGGTGGAATGGAGAGCATGACCAATGCTCCAAAGTTCGAAAAGCGCAACGGTGAGGAGAAAGAACTAGTCCCATCTATGGTTCATGATGGCCTATGGGATGTTTACAATGACGTTCACATGGGTAATACTGGAGAGATTGTAGCAAAAGAGTGCAATATCTCAAGAGAAAAAATGGATGCTTTTGCAGCACGTTCACAAAATAACGCGGCCCAAGCAGAAGAAAACGGCTGGTTTGATTGGGAACGATTTGACATGCCTGAATTGTCAATAGATGAAGGTGTTAGAGCAGGTACTACGCCAGAAGCACTTGCTGGATTACGAACTGTATTCCAAGAGGATGGAATGGTAACAGCAGGAAACGCTTCGACTCTAAATGATGGAGCATCAGCAGTTTTGGTTGCTGAGGAAGATTTTGCAAAGCAGAACGACTGGAAAATTATCGCAATCATAGAAGATTATTGCACAGCGGGAGTAGAACCTAGTCGAGTGATGTATGCACCAGTTCCAGCAATTCAAATGCTGTTAGAAAGAGCAGGAATGGATGTCTTAGACATTGATGTTTACGAGCACAACGAAGCATTTGCAAGTGCTTCATGTGCAGTTGCCCAGGAAGTTGGAATTCCTGATGATAGATTCAATCTTCATGGAGGCGCAGTAGCCTTAGGCCACCCATTAGGCAGTAGTGGCACACGTTGTCTAATCACCATGCTTGGGATAATGCGCAGGCTTCAATCAAGCAGTGGAATTGTCTCTCTGTGCTTGGGTGGAGGAAATGCGGTAGCAATGCGTGTTTCGATGTGAAAACTCAGTTTTCGTACTTTCTAATTACAACATTGATTGCTGATTTAGAAATTACAACAATTGCGAAAATAATTGCAGCAACCAATGCAATTGTAGAGCCAGTTCCTGAATTCATTTCTGATGAGATGTATATCCCGGACATGACTGAGATTAATCCTATGACTTGAGTCATAAATACGCATGATTTGAAACTGGAAGAAATTTGTTTTGCTGTAGCAGCAGGAGTAACTAGTAAGGCAGTCACTAGAAGAGCGCCTACCACTTTTACCATGCTCACCACAACCGCTGCAGTAATTATTCCAAATAGAAGTTCGATTCTTCTTACGGGAATGCCCTGGATTCTTGCGGAGAGTGGGTCAATACTGGTTGTAAGTAATGCATTTCTCATAGCAGCAAGCAATACTAAAGAAATGACGCAAACTAATGCAATAAGATCTAAACTATCTTCTGGCATCAATAATAGATTTCCAAATAGATAAGAGTGTACCTTTGCAATTCCAGTAAATTCCTCTCCTTCCCAGACTTTCAATATAACCAATCCAAGAGCGAGCATACCAGTTAAGAAAATTGCAATGGAAGCATCACCTGTCAGAATATCTCTTGATTGCAATTCGTTGATACATACGGATGCTATTACTGCAAATAACATGGCATACCATAGTGGGCTCGATGCTCCAAGAACAACTCCGAGTGCAATTCCTCCAAAGGAAACGTGAGCCAAACCATCTCCCATCAATGCTTGATTCTTCATAATCAAGAATAATCCAAGATAACCAGCAACAATAGTAACCATTACTGCAGCAATTAATGAGCGTTGAGCCATTTCCAACTTAAAGAAAGATGGAAATGTATCTCCTGGCATGTAAGGTGCTAATAATTCCAATAACGGAGCTACTAGCTCTAGTATGATGACACCCAAACTCATCATTCTTCCTCCTTGGGTATAATTTCCTTCGGCACATCATGGACTTGCACAATCCCTCTAATCTCGGCTAATAACGAGAAATCAGGGAAGCTACTCGAAGGACCATCAAATCTTATTCCCTCTTCGAGGTATATTATGCGGTGGGCGGTTTGGCGCATTGCGGTTATATCATGAGATATCATCAAGATTGTTTTACCTTCATCATGGCACAGATTATCAAGTAACTTGAGGAGGGAATTCCTTGTTTCTTTGTCGATTCCGACTAATGGTTCGTCTAAGATGATAAATTCAGCATTAGATGCGAGTGCTTTAGCAATCACTGCTCTTTGCCTTTGACCGCCAGAAAGTTTGGAAACGTCGGTTTTTGTATATTCTACGAGCCCAACCTTCTCAATTGCCTTTTCAACGCGGGATTTCCTTTCAGCATTGGGCCAAAAGAACATATTTTTGGAATTAACAGTACCAAGCATAACAAGTTCTTCAACAGTTATTTTTAGATCAGTTGGTAAGTTTGAAGCAGCTTGTGGCACCCATCCGATTTTCCCATTGAGATTTTTTGAAAGTGGTTTTTGCT
>CAXGTB010000022.1:0-12699 GCA_964012565.1 uncultured euryarchaeote
CATTATCTGATTCTGATTCAGAGACCTGTTCTTGTTCGTTTTGAAGAGGGGGAGTTGCTGGTTCTGCGAGTTGTTGTCCGCCTACAGGGGCTTGTGGTTCGGTGCCAGGCGGCAGCATTCCAGGAGGCGGGGTCGCTTGAGGAACTTGTGTATTAATCGCAGTTTGCATCGCCGCTTGTTCTTGTGCAGCGGCTTCTGCTGCTGCTTTCATCATCGCTTCTTTTTCTGCTGCTGCTTCTGCTGCTGCTTGCATCATCGCTTCCTTTTCTGCGGCCGCTTTAGCCGCAGCTGTTTTCTTTTCCTCTCTATCAGCAACAAATCTTTCTGCAATAAGGTCGGCCCTAGCGTCTAATTGTTCAGTGTTCAAACCCTCTCCCCTTAGTACTGCAATCATTGCATCATCAACTAAGTCCATTGCGAGATTTGTTAGCTCGCGGTTAGATCTCCAGCGATTGATGTAGAATGGATGGTTTCCTGAATTTGTAGATACAACAAATCTTTCTGGGTCCATGAGTTGTAAAAGGGCGAGAATTGCGGCAATTGAAAAAGGAATCAAAAACAAGGTGCTTATCATGAATGAAGAAATTAATGATGCGCCACAAACTACCCACCATAAGCCTTTGAAATCATCCAACCAATCCAATCTTTGATGAGAAAAACCGGTGTATGAATCTCGGCGCGTAGCCAATATATCTTCTACCGAAGAAGCTGCACCAACTCTCTTCACTCTAACGACACGGATTAAATCAGAATCTGCCAATATTGACAAAGAATGATCTCCACATGAAGATTCTTTCAAAACAAATTCGCTCATATCTGTGCCTGATCTTACTCCTCGTGCTCGCATTCGCGGAGGGCCATCAATCCAAGATTGTAAAACGCCGCTAAACCCTGCAATTAATCCGCAGGTTGCAGATATCAATACCATCCACAAACCTTGACCCCAATCGAGTTCTAAATCTGTATCTGGTAGCATTATCCACCAAACCAAAATAGAGATGCCAACGAAGCTTCCCCCAATCGCTGAAATTAGATTCGATGCTCTTTGGCTCGCTCCAATCATTGATCTTACTTGCATAACAGACGCAATTAGTAATATTACGCTACTAACAATCAGCAAGATTATCGCGACATATCCTGCATTATGGTAGTCTTTTACTTTCGCACAATCCTCTTCGACTTCTTCATCCTCTATATCTTTACAGTCATCGTAAACTGACTCATAAGATTCAACCTCTTCTTCACCAGTTGCTGTATTCTCCAGGGTTATCTCAGTTAGACTATAATCGGCATCAATTTCATCGCCACCTATTTCTTGCGAAGCGGTTAGCCATGATTCGTTAATTATCGAATTAGAGGCCAAAACTAAAGCAAAAACCGTCAATGCAAGAGCCATTTGTGCTCCTGATTTTCGATTAACTGTAACTGCCGGGGCAGGCATTGCAACTTGTGAGGACTCCTCGCCCATAAGAGGCGATGATTCCTCTCCGCTGATGAAACTTCACCTTGTAATTGGTTTCAAGCGTGCTTCTCTGTGAGCCATGCTTTCACACCGTCTCTTGGTGAGAAGCCTTTGCCTTCTTTAGTTCCAACAACTGTTTCAATCGCTGCTTCTGAAGCAATGTCTAGAATCCTGTCGCTGACTGGGCCGTTGAATACAATTGCTACTGCTCCATCTGCTTCTTCTGCAGCTGCTGCCAATTTTGCTGGACTAACTGCATCTGAAACTGTTCCGTCAACATTAACGAATACTGCGTTGTTTTTCTTAAGTTCTGCAATGTGGTCGAAGTATTCGTGTACTTCAGCAGGTGCTTCTTCGGGCTCTTTCATTTCATCCAACCAAGCATCTGCGTCTTCAGTCGGCTGATCTTCAGGTAATTGAGCTGCGAACTTTTCGACCTCAACCTTCTGTGAAAGGCACTTTGTTACCGTCTTTTGTGGAAGTAATTCCCACTCCTGGCCAACTGGTGCTTGCGCAACGAAATCAATCTTCATTGTCTCATTTAATTGGCGGAATAACATTTCTCCGCCACGATCTCCGTCTATTGCTAAAATTACATTTCCTTTACTGTTTGCAAGATCGATTAATTCTTGTTTTATTGACCCTGCTCCGTCACAAGAAATAGCATTCTTGACTCCGAAGTTTAGTAAATTCCTAACATCATTTCTTCCTTCAACTACAATTAATGAATCGCTTGATTCAATATTTGGACCACAAGTTAGTCCATGGAAATTCTTTGCTGTTCCAACTGTAAGAACGCTGCGAACTTCTTCGATTACTGTCTTTGTAGCTGCATCTCCAGAATTGACCATTTCGAGCAACAGATCCTTTGCACGATCGATTACGGCATTCACCTTGGTCGATCTTACGTCTTGGATTTCCTTGACAATAATTTTTGCTGCGCATGGACCGATTCTGTCGATTGTTTCTAGACTTGATGCAATGATTGCAGTCTCTACGTTGTCCATGCTGCTTGGAATCAAGATCTCTCCGTTTACCTTTCCGCCACTGGACTTTACCTCGACGTCAACGTGACCAATTCTCGCGGTTCGTTGTAATTTCCTTAGTTCTAGATCTTCTCCGAGCAAACCTTCTGTTTGCCCCATGATCGCGCCGATTATATCCTTACGCTGGACGTTTCCGTTGACCTTTAGGTCTGCTTTGATGAGGTATTTCATGGCCTTGGCTTTGCCGCCGCCTTTACCTCCACTGTTGTGTTTTCCTCTTCCCATTAGAATCTCTCCTTGTTCTAGCCAAAGCACTTCCTTTCAGTGAGCCTTTCGGCACATTTCCAGAGTGACCATTAGCGCTTCTTTTGGGAGGCGCTGGGCGGTCGTGAATTGGATTTGAACAATACTCCCACCTGCCAACCCTTCTTGAATCCTATCCCTAAATAATAGTAAAAATAGCAATTTCTTATCTAGCAATGAGGTTCAAGTGGTAAGAGTTCCTCGCTAAACTGTGACCGGCGAGAATGTGGGGGCACTTACAGTGTTCAGAACGACTACCGAAGTTATGCTTCGCGATGGGGTTTTGACACGAGAAGAGAAGCGCCTAATCATCAAACTTGCAAATGCCTTGGGGCTATCTCCTCAAGAGCCCGCAGACATCTATTCAGCTATTCGTGAAGATAGAGAAACTTCCCCTGGTAGGGAAGTTACGCCAAACGAACAGCGATTAGTCTATACTAGAGTTTTCGAAGTGGCTATTGTAAATGCATCCCTGTCTAAGGATGAGTTCGCTGTTCTGGCCCATTTGAGAGACCAATTTAGCATCGACGATAGTGATCATGAAAGAATTGAGGCTGATTTACGTGACATGATTCGTCAGAAGACGGAAGATGAGAACGTTGTCGACAAACTGCTTGGAACACTCAAGGATAGTGTTTCACTTGTTGGAAGTCTGTTTGATAGTGTTAGAACAAAAAGCGCATGAGGTGAGGTTTTGGTCGACGACCTGGACGCCCTTTTCGACCAAGGTTTGCCTAAAGGACGTAAGGCGATTACGTTTCTGAAAACCACATATGATTGTGGCTCACAAGGCTTGGTTAACCGATCGATAACTGACAAGGTTTTGCAGAATAGTGGGCTCTCTTTCCATATCGGCACCGATGATCCAACGATGCGAAGAATCGCTTCTTGGATTTTGACAAATCACAAAGGGAGAATTGATGATTTAATCAAACGCCTATGGAAGAGGTGCGGCAGAGAAGATGTAAAATTGATCGGATTGTTAATTGCCAATACTGAAGGAAATGCGTGGGCTATAATGTTAGATCTAATTGACAAGAGTATACCTCTTGATTTGACACTGGAGGTGGCTGAAGAGATTAAGCGCTCAGGGCGTAAAATACCGTCAGCAGATTTTTTGCAGCAAAAAAATGCAAATAAAATTCAAATGCAAAATGCGATGTTAATTGCTTCCCTAGATATGAAAGAGGAATATGCAGACTTGGTTCGCAATGCGCCCAAGGGAGGAGAGTTGTTCGAACGCATTAGAAGGCGTGCTCTCGATGCGTGAGTTTTTGTTGTGCCTAGTTATACGCATACCCATGGCAGACCGATTTCTTCCTGCAGACGACCCTGTGTTGGAAGAAGTCCTGAATTGGACGGTTGCTAGGGATGCCCAAGATATTCGGCGATTACTAGAATGGTTGCCTCTGGCTCGCTCTTCAAAAGAAAGGAGGGCACTTCTTTCTAGAGTTCATGAATTACTTAGCGAAGTCGAGTTGTCTCTAAATGGATTAGATTCAATGCACTGAGGAGATTTAATGCACACTGGGATTATTCTTGCCGGGGGTGAATCCAGGCGGATGGGTGAAGATAAATCTCTGATTAATTCCAATGTAGAAAGGCTTGCTAATGAGATGAGAAGATCTGGATGTACGCGTGTTATTGTAATGTGTGGAACTAAACTACGAGCGGATCTGTTCGATGAGGAATGCATTGTTGATTCTAAGGAAAGTCTTGCAGAATCTTTGCTAGATGTAATTTCCAAGATTAAAGGAACTGTACAACTGGCTCCTTGTGATGCATACTTGGCAGATTCTGTTTTGTTTTCGAATATTCAAGGCATACCTACTGATGATTACGGCAATAGGCAGCCTCTTCTTGCTAAGTTCTCCACTGCTGAAGAATTGCTTCCTTCTAAGAAAATTTCTGAAATGTTCAAAAAAATTCCTTCCTGTGAGGGAGGACTCAAAGCAAGAAATACCAATACTCCCGATGAACTCAAGGAGATTTTATCTTACCTGAACTAAGCATGTCAATTACCATTGGATACAACAAATGCTCCTTCAGTTTTACTTTTTCAGCCAATGAATCTTCATCGTCTTCCGGGAGTACATCGACCTGTTCCTGAGCGATAATCGGGCCTGTATCCATCCCACTATCAACAAAGTGTACAGTACAGCCAGATTTTGTAGCTTTGGCCGCAATTACATCTCTATGGGCGTGTGCTCCGGGAAAATCTGGCAACAAAGAAGGATGAATATTCAATATTCTTCCTGCCCATGGTTTGACAAATGATGGAGTCAAGATTCGCATATACCCCGATAGTATAATCACTTCAACATCAGAGTTCAGCAATGCTTTCGTCACCTCGTTTTCGTGGGCCATACGCCTCTCTAAACGATCGGATATATCGGGCAAGGGTATAGCTATCGCATTTACTCCAAGGGCTTCTGCTTTGGATAACCCTGAAGCGTTTGCTCTGTCGCTTATTACAACACTTGTAGTGTGTAGACATTCGCTTTTTTGCTGATGGCGAACCAATGCTTCCATGCCAGATCCTGAGCCCGAAATGAGGATTGCGAGGCGCAACGGCTCATCTGAGGTCCCGATTCGAGGAAGTTCCCAGTCCTCTGCCATATACCTGCGAGGGTAGATTCGGCAATATGCCTTCGGCTTTGAAAGGAGATTATTGATAATGAGAGAATTGATGGAATGGCCATGACCGAGCGACTTGAGACTGTGGATGACATAGTCGAAAAGTACGCAGTAGTAAGCAGTCCTATCAAAAGCAGAATTTATGTCGGTCTTGGATCAATCTTTGTGATTTTTTCAATAATTGGAATTTGGATACCCGGTTGGCCTACTGTTTCATGGGCTGTTCCTGCCGCATTCTTGTTTTCTTTGTCAAATGAAAAACTGTTTAGATGGACGCTTACAAATCGTTACTTTGGTGATGCTTTATTCGAGTATTATGCCACTGGCAAGACTTTGCCTCAACATGTCAAAATAATCATTTCTGGAATGATAGGATTGATGACAACCGCCTCTGCATACTTTGTTTGGTATGTTTCAACTAAAGGCGATGGTACTCTAATGGATCTCTCTTCATGGAATGGAGCTGATGAAAATGCATATGGTGCAATCACAATCCTTCTGGTTGGATTTGTTGGTATGGTTTATGTCTTAACCATGGTGAAATCTAGGAAATAATTAGTGCCTGAATAACCGGTGCCCGGTAAATAACATCGCAATCCCTCGTTCATTTGCCTCATCGATTACCTCTTGGTCTCGAATTGACCCCCCTGGGTGAACGATTGCTGCAGCCCCTGCTGCTGCTGCTTGTTCGATTCCGTCTTTGAATGGGAAGAAAGCATCGCTTGCTAGAACACAACCTTTGCCTCTCTCGCCTGCTCTACGTGCTGCGATTCTAACCGCCTCTACTCTACTGGTTTGACCTGGCCCGATACCTACGGTTGCAAGGCCTTGAACCATTACAATGGCATTCGATTTTACTTGCTCACAAACGCGTACTGCGAATTTCATTGATGCGATTTGACTATCTGTTGGAGCAATTTCAGTCACGACCTTTGCTTTCTCCCAATCGATGACTGGCGCTTCCTCTGTTTGGATTAACCAGCCCCCTTCGATAGGTTTGCGTACTGTCTTTCTTGGCAGTGGCGCCAATCTGTTATTTGGAGAATCGATTGTAAGAATCCTGCGATTTTTCTTCTGCATCAGGACTTCCTTGGTTCCATCTTCATATGCCGGAGCCATCAATACTTCGAGGAAAAGAGGAGTTAGTGCCTCTGCGAATTCCATTGTCACCGGCTCGTTTACACAAATAATTGAGCCAAAAGCGCTTTCGGGGTCGCTCGCTAAAGCTGCTTCGTATGCCTCTAACTGTGTTTTGCCCAATGCCGCCCCACACGGATTGTTATGTTTTACAATCACACAAGCATGAGGGGTTTCTGGCCACTCATCACAAGATAGTGAGCGACATAATCTAAGGGTTGCATCGGCATCTGAATAGTTATTGTAACTCATCGCTTTAGTTCCTTCAACTAAAGCGGTAACCAGCGTCTCGCCATCAGGAGCATTAGGATCTACATACAGAGCTGCTGCCTGATGGGCGTTTTCTCCATATCGAAGCCTTTGCATTCTATGCGCTGCAACTGTCATTGACTTTGGAAGGCGCATTGATTGTTCTTCTGTATCATCACTATCTTCTGGCAATCCCTTCCATCTGCTCGCTAGTTCATTTGCAATCGCACTGTCATATGTTGCAGTGTGCTCATAGGCCTTGAGTGCAAGGTTTCTTCTTGTTTCCAAAGAAACCTGTCCTGACTGTAATTCTTCTAGAACTGAGGAATAATCTCCAGGGTCGCAAGTGATTACTACATTTACGTGATTCTTTGCTGATGCACGTACCATTGTTGGCCCGCCAATGTCTACCATTTCCAGCAAATCCAAATCTTTCAGTGGAGGTTCCGTCGCCGCTGCATCGCTGAAAGGATACAGATTGCATGCGACAATCTCTATCATTGGATATCCTAAATCGTCCAGTCCTTTGGCATCGTTTTCATTCTCCAGCCTGCATAATAGCGGGCCATGAATTGCTGGATGGAGAGATTTTACTCTACCATCAAAAATTTCTGGATGTCCTGTTACGTCAGATACTCCAATAACATCCAATCCTGCTTCTCTTAATTTTCTAGCAGTTCCACCGGTCGAAACCAACTCATAACCAAGGCGATCCAAGCCTTTTGCGAAGTCAATTATTCCAGTCTTATCGTAAACCGATAGTAAAGCGCGGGGACGGGAGGCCGACTCCATATGTAGTACCCGTTAGGAAAGGGATTTGGGGGAGTCTCATGAAGGTGCCGACTCAATCTCCTCTTGCGGAAATTACCTGATCGACCCTCAATAAGCCGCAAGCAGACTCGCAGGCAGCCGAAATTGCATGTTCTAGAGTGTATGTTGGAAGCCAGACTCCTTTGATTTGCCCTGCTTTTCCAGATTGGGTAATTCCACTATCGATTTTGCCACTTCTGTGAAGTGAACGAAGTTCAAGTAAAGTATCGATTCTATCTTCACCAGCGTTTGCCGCTAGTGCCGCTGGAATGCTTTCGATTGCTCGAGCGAAGGCCTCCATCGATAATCTCTCTCTACCTGAACAATTTTCGGCAGCTTCTCGAACTCGAAGTGAAGTTGCCATATGCAAACTGCCGCCTCCAAGAATAATCGAGTCGTCTTCCTTTGCTAAACACGTCGAGCGCAATGAATCAAATAGCCCCCTTATGGTTTCTTCAGCAGCAACTCCATCAGCTCCTCCGACAAGAATTGTAACTATGCCAGCATTTTGTCCGACTTCAAGAATGATTCTTTCCTTGACTCCTTCGGAGCCTTCTAGACGTTGATGTTCAAGTCTGGCCAAGTTACCTAGACTCGAAGAGATATCATCGATATGATCGCACAATTGTGCGCCACAGGCTTTTGCTACATCCTCTGCAATCGGCCTTTCTAATCCGCCTAATGCGAAAATTCCAGAATCCGCTAGAGAATGAAGTACTCTTGAGTCGATTCCTTCGGCTGAAAATACTATATTTGCACCAGAGGCCTTTACTTTGCTAATTATCTCATCGATTTTATCTTGCTCCGCGTCTATGAAACGTTCGTACTGTTCTGGAGTTTCGATTTCAATTTCGGCAGATACAACTGATTGTTCTAATTCCAGAGGGCATGATAGAACTGACACTTTTGACTGATTTAGCTCGCGGGGCATCCTCTCCAAGGCTAGCCTCTTTTCCAAAATAATACCTGGGATAAGTGTAGATGTTGCTGGAGTTCCTTCTCCTGCCTTTGCCATTCTGACACGTTCAAAATCGCTATCAGGAATCATTTCAACCGCTTGAGAAATCAATTTTGAAAGATGATCCAATGCTACTTCTGTAGAGCGCCCGACCAGCGCTGTCCTAGCAACTTGCTCGAGGTTGCTTCCTGCTTTTTGTGATCTAGATTCTATTTCGTCTACTGTGTGTGAAAGGGCCATCTGATATCCTTTTACTAAAATCAGAGGATGTAGTCCTCTCTCCAGCAGGCGTCCCGCTTCGCTCATCAATTCGCTAGCCAGTAGAATACAGCCCGTGACTCCATCGCCGCAAGCATTTTCCTGGCTTTCTGCCAAACTCACAAACGCCTTGGCAGCAGGATGTTTTACCAATAATTCTGCAACTATCTTTGCTCCATCATTAGTCACTGCGGCTTCCCCGTTGGTTTTGTACAACATTTTGTCCAAGCCATTTGGACCAAATGTACCTCGGAGTACGTTGCCGAATGCAATTGCAGCTCCAACTAATTTCTGGGTTACTCCGGCCCCACTAGTTACCGATGTGGAGGAATTGGTTATCCTCACCGGAGCGGTTCCAGAACCATCAGGGGCCTGTGCCATGAATACAGCGGGAATGTTGCGCCTTCATCAATCCATCTTTCATCGAATTAGCAAGAATATCCAGAAAGCCGAACATATTGCGAGCATAGTTGTTGTCCATTTTAGATGCTGCATGGCGTACTCAGGAAGCCCGTCTTCTTTGTCGATTAGCTTCCTTGCTTCCTCTTCATGGATTTCTCTTTGTCCAACAGACCAAGCGCTTGCAGCAACTCCGCCAGTCACTACAGCTAGAACGCCGAACAAAACCATTGTAGCAACTGTCGCAAATCCTTGATTGTATACTCCGAGTTGTGCAGGGCCAAGAATTACGGCAAGAGTTGGCATGAATGGCAGATAATAAGACATGAATATGCTAACTGGGCTGTGTTTGTTCGGTTCTTGTTCTGGAGAAGTATTTTCATGGCGCCATACATAATGCCAGCCAGCCCAATCGGCTACTGCAGTCATCACGCTGGCTGAAACAGTCAGCATGAGAAGTGAGGGCATGACTAAGCCAAAGGGTCATGACTTCAATAGGATGTCGGAATAAAACATTTTACCGTCTTCGTTTCTTAGATTTTCTTCCGCGTTTAGAATATTCCCAAGCCTTCGATTCTCTAGCTCTACGTTCAAGAGTCTCATGATGATCCTCGACAGGCACATGCACATCGTCTGGCATTTCACCAAAAGATGCTACTGAAAGTTTCATTCCCCCCAGTTCATCTTGTAAATCTCGAATATTTTCTCCACCTTTACCGATTAATGTGGACACTACTCCTTTTGGAGCGTAGATCTCTGCTGAATTAGTTCCTGTGATTTTTACCCCACAAGAAACTCCAACCCAATCTCGGATTTTCTTAATCAATTGATCTCTTGCTAATGCTGCGACTGGGGATACTCCATTTTTGGACCTCACGCCGTCTACGGGAACTACCGCAATTTCAGAGCCGAATGCAAACATTTCATGAGTGATTTTCCCACTAGGGAACTCTACGACTTCAATGACAGGTCTGGCTAATTCCTCCTGCATTCCACTGGGAGGTTTTACTGTCATTCTCAACTCCAGTACTTGTTGAATCTGTCCTGCTTCAACGTGCAAAATTGTATCTAGAACTTGGCTTACTAAACCTAGCTCAACCTTTCCAATTAACCTCTGAATTGCCTCCAAGGCTGAATTGGCGTGAGTTACACCCAGCAAACCAACTCCTGCCAAACGAACGTCGGCAAAGATTTCGAAATCTCTGGCCCTTCGTACCTCATCAAAAATTACGAAATCTGGCCTTACTAAGAAAATGATTTCAGCGGTTTTCTCTAAATCGCCCTCTAAAGGAGCATATTGAGTAATTCTGTTTGCTAATTGCAAATCTCTTGGTGCTTCCATGGTTTTTACCATTGCTCCAACATCCTCGTCCAAGTACTCGGCAATTGCTTGAGCGAGCGTAGTTTTTCCTGAACCTGGGCGCCCGCAAATAAACACTCCACGATGATGGTCAGAAAGTCTTGAGATCAGTTTTGGATCTATTTCGTAATCGCTCAGCGACAGTTTGGCAACTGGTCTTACAATAGTGATTTCTCTGGCATCTGCAAACGGAGGCCATGCACAGGAAATTCGTAAATCTCCAAGTTGGATTACTTGGCAACCTTTGCGATCTATTTCCAAAAAGCAATCTGAACGATCTCTATTCTCTTCAACGAGTGAGAGGATTTCTTCCTGTAATGCTTCCAATCGAAGAGTGTCCCATCCGCCATCGTCTGCGCCTTCAACGTCAGCGAGGCGCAAGTTACCTATTCCACCTGCTTTGGTTCTTGGAGGGCAGTCCGCTTTTAGAAACAATGTGTGCACATCGTCCTCAATTAGATTCTCAAGAATCTCGGGTAAATCGGGATGGCTAGAAAAGGTTGCCATGCACGCAGGTGTGCGTGTGAAGTCCTTGACACTTCGCTATCAAACGGTTGCTGGCTCTAGAGAATAATAGGTCCACCACAAATATGCAGTAGTTAATCCGCAAATGACTACACCAGGGCCTGCTGGCATGCCGATTGCAGTACCGAGAACTACCAAAACCCAAGTGCATACAATGAATGATATGATTGAAATTATCCTAGCTCTATCAACCCCAAGTTGTACCTTAAGATCGTCCCACCGGATTGCTCCCCAAATAACGATGAATGCCAACACGTAAACGCTAGTGAAAATCATAGCGTAAAACATAGAATCTGTGACATAATAATTGAATGGTACGCTACCTAGAGAAGTTGTCCACAACTTCTTCAGCGGATCCTCAAAAGTCGTTAATAGATACAATACTGCGCCTAGGCTCACCACCAAGAATAGTGGATTGGTAGATGCAAAAGAATCGATTACTCCTGACAATTCAGGCAGGGGCTCTAGAACAAATAGCGGTTCGGAATCTTCAGGTGCTGAACTGCCGGCCATAGTGGGGCGAGACGGATTGGATTCTTCAATGTGGCCTTGGAATAGGTAACTCTCGTAAGGCTCTTTCAGTCCATCTAACTCCTCTTAACGCTGCTCCGTAATCGGGAGTGGGCGCCCATATTTCATCAGATTTGAATTTGTTAATTGCTGAAATCATGTGTTTCAATTCGGCTTCAAGCGGCGAGTGGGAGGAATCGCACAAAATTTCTACTTCTTCGCCTTCAGAAATCAACATCACCCTATCGTGAATATCTAAATCAAATCTTAGACTAGCATTAGATCCTACCAATGTTACTGTCCTTCTTTCTTGGCTGGCTTGCCAAGCAACATCGATTACCGCTTCAATGCCGTGAGGGAATTCTAGAGCAATTCTTGCTTCGATTTGATCGCCTTCCACATTGATTGCACTTGGTTCTGATTCGCTCATAATGTGGCACATCAGATCAATTGCATGAATCCCTAGTGACTCAACTACGTTTCCTCCTACTGGAGCTTCCCTCATACTTCTACGAACAAAACGAAGAGATTCCAAGCGCCCTAATTCGCCGTTATTGATCATCCGATTAGCTAATTCGACACCGGGGTGGAATCTCAATAACAAGCCTACTCCAAGTATTCTGCCGTTCTCTCTCGCACATGCAATTACTTGTGCAGCATCCGATTCTGAACTACCCAAGGGCTTCTCGACTAAGACGTGATATTTCTGAGAGAGTAGTTCACGTGCTTGAGAGGCGTGGTGTTCGGAGGGTGTTGCAATGATAACAAAGTCGGCTTCAACGCCTTCCATTGTGGGGCTAGTCGTATCTGCAAGTACTGCGTATTTCCTTGCTTCTAAAGAGGTGTCAACAACTGTTACACTCTCAATCAATCCTTTGTCCCTAAGGGATGCTAAAACTCTGAGATGGTTTTGGCCCCATCGGCCACACCCTAGTAAAGCAACTTTGAGCACGTGCAATCCACTAAACCCTCAGCCTTCAGCCTTGTTATCTTCTTCGGTTTCAGAAGATTCTGAAATATCGGATTCTGAGTGTGATTGAACTGTTACCAACTGTACAAAGTCCACTTCTTCTAAAGTATCTAAGTGAGTTACTGTAACTCCTGC
>CAXGTB010000023.1:0-12697 GCA_964012565.1 uncultured euryarchaeote
AATTACTCAATAGATATTGTTCTTGAACCAGATGGTTGGTCTGATTGGTCCCAATACATCGAATTTAGCCCTGTGCCAGGTCAGAATGAATTTACTATACCCGGGAGTTCATATCTTGTCGGAATGGAAATTAGTACAACGCTATCAAGTGATTTTGCCGACAGTGGTCTTACTGAAGGATTGATACAAATCGATTTACGACAATCTCCAACGAATTATTCTAGTCCTGCAGCTAAACCTTTGACATTTGATATTACATGGGAATTGAAAGAAGAAGAGCAAGTAGTTGACCCTAACCCAACAGAAAATAATACTAACAAAACAACAGAGACGAAGGATGAATCTTCATCTGACAACACCGTGCTAATCGTTGGAGGATTAGGTGCTTTCGCAGTCGCAGCGTTGGTCGTTTTCATTGTACTTCGAATTAGAAATAGCGACCTTGAAGATTGGGATGAAGATGACTTAGACATGGAGCCCGAAGTTGAAGTAAAGGACAGGGCATCAAAGCCATTGCCTGTTGGGGTAGCGTTAGACGAGTTTGAAGATAAGACAATTTTTGATGAATCACCAGATCGTCCTGACTTAATCAATGAATTCGACGCTGAAGATGAATATGAAGAATCCACTGAAGAATCAGAGGCTGAGTACGAAGACTACGAAGAGTCAACAGAGGAAGATTCAGGGATCACAGTTGATGAGCACGGAACAGAATGGTATGAGGACGAAGTTGGAGTTTGGTGGTTCAGAGATCCTGGCGAAGAGGATTGGGCTGAATTTGTAGAGTGATTTCGTAATACATTTGAATGAGTCAATAGGAGGCGATGTTATGGCCGGCCAAGCAGCGTATGACTTAGTCTTGCATCAAGATGCGGACCCAAGTACAAGAGGAGTTGCAATTTGCGGTTTTTCTACCGTAGGCATGGTAGGTGTAATTGCCGCATCTCACATTATCAGTCAATTGAATTTGAATCAACTAGGGACCGTTCTCAATCCAGAATTCCCTGCGATGGCACTCGTACATCATGAAGTTCCAAAACATCCTGTAAGAGTTTACCAAGGGGATGAAGTAGGTGTTTTCACAGCTGAAGTTAGATTTGGACCCGAGCGAGATGTGTTGTTTGCAAACACTGTGTTAGAGTGGTTTACAAAAGGAGGATTTGACCAACTCATTGTAATTGATGGTGTGGCTAGGGAAAATATGGATGATAGAGAAGATTCGCTATATGGAGTAAGTTCGTCAACCCAAGGCCGTGCACGGCTAAACAAAGCAGGCATTGAGCCAGTTAGACAAGGAATTGTCGCTGGAATCGCTGGATATTTGATTGCCGAAGGAGATAGATTAGGCCTTGATGTCACTGCAATATTGGCAGATTGTAATCCAATGTATCCTGATGCAAGGGCAGCAGCACTAGCGATTGAATCAGTTACCGATTTGACAGGAATTGACATTCCACTGTCATCACTTCTAGAAGATGCTAGAAAGATTGAGGACAGTGTACGCGAAGTATTCGAAAATTCACAGACAATGTTACCAGCACCAGATGAAGAAATAGATCCTTCATTCAATTGATTTTGTGACTTCTAGGACAGTTTCCCAATCAGCATTGGTTGCGAACATAGGTTCCGGCATATGGCATCTTGCCATCATGAATCCTTTTTCTTCGAGCGCAGATTTGATTTTCTTAATCGCTGGGATTTGACCCACGCCAGCAGCAATGCCCAAACTATCGATTGCCACTAATAGGTGGTTTTGTGAAAGCAACTCAGCAGATTCGGCAATGTGTCTCACGCTTCTTTCAAGTTCTCTTTGTGAATGTTCGATATCAAATTCGGTCCAATTTTCTGGATAGTCCGCTTCTCTACCTGCACATAATTCGATCGCCCTTTCTACAGTCATTCTTCCTGCAATGTCTGCATCAAATAATGGGCCAGTCCACATTGGGCCAGAAAATTCACCAGAGGGCTGAGCAGCAAAATGGTATGGCTTTGATCTGATTCGATATCCTATCTTATCACTCCAATTAGAAGCGATTTCTTTCGAGCGTTTCAGTAAAACACTAACTCGAACATGATGTCCATCGAATAGCGATAAAATCGGATGCATCGACTTATCATGCATTGCTGCAATTCTTGCAATCACTCCAAGCAAAATTCTTGTCGCATCATCATGCATATATGCATCTGTAATTCCAGTAGAACCGTATCTTCGTGCAGCACTGGTTTTAGCAGAGCCGCATAGTGCTGCAGTATCGGTTGCAGTAACTTCAAGCACCCCTATTCTAGAAATCGATTGAATCGCAGTATCAAGGAAACCTACGGGTGAACCGAATGGGTCTAAATCAATCCATTGGAATGGAGCCTCGACCATCAGTTTTTTTGCATCTCCATTGATCCATTGAATACCGTCTTCAACAGTTTCTTGAGATTTAGCTTCGAATCTACTTGGTTCTGGAATCCAATTGATTTGATCTCCAACGGGGTGGGTTTGGTGCGATTTCTTACCCCACGACAAAGCATCAAAGTCAAGGTCGTTTGCAGTTATCCTCAATCTTTCTTGGCCTGGTACTTCTCTTCGCCAACGGCGTGGTCTAACTCCAGTTGCACATAGTGCATCCAATACTCTGACGGTTTTCCCTTCAGGCACTAACCAATCGTGTTCCAAAGCATCGGCAAGGAGCATTACGGAGCGAGTTCTTGCAGGAGCCATCGCAGGATTTAGAAAACCTTCACCAGTTTTTGCTGCTGGACCTCTTGGCATATGGGAAGGGCGCATTTGATGGTCTTTCAGATGGACAGAAGTTCTACCCTCTAACCAGATATGACCCGGCCAGCCTTCAGGATGCATACATTACCCTCAATAGTGCTCGAATACGACTTCAGGATTTGCATGAGTAACCTTTCTGCCATTGTCGACGACTTTTCCGATTATTGAGCATCCATCCATTTTCTGATTTAGCCACTCATAGACGTCATCTGCAACGAGCGGGTCAACGGCTATTATCATCCCACAACCCATGTTGAAGGTTCGGTACATTTCTCTGTCACTGACGTTTCCATTCTCCTGAATCCAATTAAATTCAGGTAACACTGGAAGTGGGTTGTTTATATCCCAGCCCAGTGAATCATGGAGTCGAAGTAAATTGGATAGGCCCCCTCCTGTAACATGGCATATTGCATGAATTGAGCTAGATACACAAGGCCCATCTTGAATTAAATCTACAACTGGGTCGCAATAGATTCTGGTAGGATTTAGGAATACTTCTCCTAATGTGATATCTCCTTTAGCAAACCTTTCGACTCTGTTGTCTTCTACTGCAAATGGAGCAATATCGCTCCAGTCAGCGCCACAGTGAGACATCACATGCCTAACCAGTGAGTAACCGTTAGAGTGAACACCAGAAGAAGGTAGACCGATTAGAACGTCTCCTTCCTTCAAATTGGCCCCAGTAATTTCTGCACCTTTAGGTAACCAACCAAGGGCAGTGCCTGACAAATCTAGTTCGGTTACGATTCCGGGCAGGCTTGCAGTTTCCCCACCTGCTAGAGTAACTCTTGCTCGTTTGCAGGCCTCTGCAAGGCTTGCTCCAATTGCAGCATGGACTTCAGGATCTGGCTTTGGGACAGCGATATAATCTACAAATGCTATCGGTTCAGCACCAACGCATAGTAAATCGTTGACGTTCATAGCCATGCAATCAATTCCGACACCAGCCCACTGCCCAAGTTTAGTGGCTATGGATAGTTTCGATCCAACTCCATCAGTTGCTAAAGCAAGATAGTTATCTCCGAATTCGACAAGTCCTCCAAATCCACCTGGCAAGTCTACAGGCGCCCCAGGACTTCCAGGTGCTCTAACTGAACGAGATAGGGCGCCAACCAAAGCACCAACGGCACTGCCTTCAAGGTCGATATCTACCCCGCTACCAGCATAGTCAAGGCCTTCTGCCATGTTCTCACCGAAACGCGCCACTCTCATCATGATGCCGATTGAATCTGAGATACGAGCCAAGGCAAAGAAAGATCCAATCTGTAATCAATTCCACTGTGAGTTCCTGAGAATTCTTCCCATTCATGTGCGATACCTAATTCGGCCATACGGTTGTGCAGTTGCCTTAATCCATAATGGATATTGTATTGATCTCTATCCCCGACATCTATCCAACAAGGTGGTAAATTTTGGTGAGACTCGATCAGAGTAAGCGGGTCCCAAGCTTTCCATTCTGCCCATTTTTCATCATCGAACTTACAGTTTAGATCTACAGGTAAGGTTCCATCACTGTATGTAGCAGCCATCGCCAAAAACATCAGCGTATGGAAATCATCACCTTTCAGAGAAGGTGTGTTCTTGACATATTCCAAGAATTTCTTCTCGCCGCCATGAGCCATTATCTGAGTAAGCGTAGATGCCATCTCTATTCCGAAAACCACCTCAAAACCACAATCTCCAGAATGACACGCAACGGCGTCCCATGAGTCATCTAACATTCCACGAACCAAGGCTCCATAGCCTCCACTTGATTTACCAACCAAACCAAACCCAGAGATATCATATCGCGAATTAAGTTCGCCTTGCAAATCTTCTCTCAACCAACTCCCCCACTTCCCCAAAATGTCAGAATCGATGAATTGGTTACCGCCCATACTCGTGAAAGTATCTGGCATTACGAGTATAGCAGGAGTCATTTTTCCTTCAGCAACCAATCTTTCATGACGTTGCGGCAGAGTCTCATTAAATGCTCTCCAATTAGCCCTTGCAAAACCAGTGCCTGTAAAAGGTGCAAGATAGATTATACAAGGCAAAGGGCCACTTGAATTTGGAGGAATATGAACTAAAACTTCTCTCTCAATAGGGTCTCCGAGTTCATTTTCAAGTTTGGACGAAACAAAACAGAATCTTTCGAGATTTCCTCTGATAGGTTCAAAAGAGTGCGCGGGCATGTTACGGCGATGGGCATCAAGGAAATGTGCTTGGCGGTATTCCAATGGAAGCCAGTGGAGGTTTACTAATGCGGTTTATTTCCAGTGGAAACAAAGGGGAAGAAGAGTTCCATCTCAATGATTATATGCGGTCGACAACGGCTAAAGATGTCCAGTTGGGGTATTTGCAATGACAATCCAAGAGTTTGACCTACCTGCTAGATGGCGCACTTTGCTTCTAGACAACTACAGTGAAGCAATTCACAACTTGGAGGTTTCTTGGCCAGATATTCGTTCTTTAGAGGTCTCATATCGTGATATTGAGTCATTTGATCCTGATTTTGCTCTTTCAATAATCGAGGAGCCTGAAAACAACACTCAGGCTGCAAATCAAGCATTAGGGCTTTTACTGGCAGAATTAGGTTCTCCACGGATTGTTGCCTTCGTTAGAATCATCGAGTTACCTCCGGACTCCCATCGCTCAGTCAGGCAACTACGAAGCGAGGATTTAGGCACCATGATCTCTGTAGATGCTATAGCGACAAAGATAGGAAAAGTGCTGCCCAGAACCTACGAGGGTGTATTCGTTTGTGCTGCTTGCGGCCACTCACACCGAATTAACCAGCCAAATGAACAAGAATTAGTCGAGCCGGTCGAATGTTTTGAGATAGATGGCGGTTGTGGTAGAAAAAGAAACCAGACAAAGTTCCATCAAAGAGTTGAAGAATCAGTTCTCATAGATACTCAATTCATAGAATTGCAAGAGCCCCCCGAAAATCTACGGGGTGGAGTTCAACCAGAGAGGATTTTGTGTATAGCAGAGCATGATTTAGCAGGCCAGTTAAACCCTGGCGACAGGGTCACTGCTAATGGGATGTTATTTGTTAGGTCACAAAGGAAATCAGGCAAAGACACTCCCATTTTTGATATCTTCATGAGAATTCATAGTACTCAAAGAGAAAATATTCCATTAGAAGAAATCCAGATTTCAGAAGAGGAAGAAAGAGAGATCAAGGATTTAGCTCGCAGAGATGATATTCATGACCTACTCACGAGGTCAATCGCTCCTTCGATTTTTGGAATGACCAGACAAAAAGAGTCATTGATGTTGCAATTATTTGGCGGCGTAGCATCAAAGGCCAAGGATGGAACTAGGCTTCGTGGAGACATCCACATATTGTTAATGGGAGACCCTGGAGTTGCAAAATCACAGTTACTTTCCTACATGTCCCAAATCTCACCTAGAGGGCGGTTCACATCAGGAATGTCAGCATCTGCTGCGGGACTGACGGCTGCTGCTGTGCAGGATTCTGCTGCCGATGGACGTTGGACTTTGGAGGCCGGTGCACTTGCTCTAGCAGATCTTGGATTAGCAGCAATAGACGAATTCGACAAAATGAATGAGAATGATAGGTCGTCAATGCACGAAGCGATGGAGCAGCAGAGAATATCTGTCTCTAAGGCGGGAATAAATGCTACACTTTCTACTAGGTGTGCGATATTAGCGGCAGCTAACCCCAAAGCAGGAAGATTTCAATCGGTCTCTGAGGTTCCATTTACTCAACAAATAAATCTCAAGCCAGCATTAATTTCCAGGTTCGATGTAATCTGGTTGTTAACCGACCAACCTGCTGCAGATCATGATTCTATGATTGCCAACCACATCATGAATAACAGAGCAGGATCTACGCCGGAGATTCTTATTGAACAAGGCAGTGAAGTCGACCCTTCAAAGTCAGCCAATCATGAAGGTCTCGATAAAAAGGAAGGAATTGTCAATCGAGAGTTGATTAGAAAATATGTTGCTTTTGCAAAGAGAACAATTCACCCTAGGCTTACAGATGAAGCCCAAGAATCGCTCAAGGAATTCTATGTTGAGACAAGAAGAAAGGGTGGCGAATCCCACGATTCAATAGCTATATCTGCTAGAGCGATTGAAGGTTTATACCGCCTAGCTCAAGCATCGGCTAGAGTTAGGCTGTCTCAGGTTGCAACAATCGAAGACGCTGCAAGGTCCGTGCGGTTGACCAAATTATGGCGGCATGAATTAATGGGTGAGAATTTTGATGAGACTACTATCCATTCTGGAAAGAAACCAACTAAGCGTAATAGAGAAAGGGCGATTGTTGAAATTGTAAGAAGAATTGTTCTTGAAACGGGTAAACCTGCGAATCTGAATGATGTGTTGACCGAGGTAGGAAGGATGGACATCAGTCAAGATGTTGCTCAAGACATAATCGACGAATTAGTCACAGCGGGTCAATTGATGCGCCCTCAAGGATACGAAACACTTGCACCTGTTTGATACGATGCAATCATATCAATGAGATATTTCAGGTGATAACATGGAACCTGCAGGAGATGTATCCGACCCTGCGTCTCTAGACCCGGAAAGTCTTGGTTTCATGTGTGGAATTGAGGTCCACCAGCAATTAGCAACAGGAAAATTGCATTCACGCCAACCCGGCGAATTACATGATATTACAATTGAAACATTACCTGAAAACTGGTCTAAGTTCAATCGCAAGTTGAGAACCTCTAGTGGAGAAGGTGGCGCAATTGATGTGGCTGCAAGGTTCGAGGCTCGTCGCAATCGGTCATTTGTTTACTGTCAAGCACCTAATGCCGGCTTAATCGAATTAGACGAACAACCTCCACTGCCTCACGATGAGGATGCATTGGACATCTCATTGACTGTTTCAGGAATGCTAAATGCTCACCCAGTTCCCTTGTTACAAACGATGAGAAAAACCGTTGTAGATGGTTCAAACACAAGCGGTTTTCAGCGTACAACTCTGGTTGCAACAGATGGAGTATTGGAGACTAATGGTGGGCCAGTTGGAATAGATGTTCTCTGCCTTGAAGAGGACAGTGCACGTAAGTTGGATAGCGAGTTAACTCCCAATGGTGAAGTTGTAACTTGGAACTTAGATCGCCTTGGAATACCGCTTATCGAAATAGCAACAGCGCCGGATGTTAAAACTCCAGAACATGCAAAACAAACCTCGATTGCTTTGGGACGCACCTTAAGAGATACACGAAGGGTGCGCAGGGGTCTTGGAAGCATTAGACAAGATCTCAATGTATCCATTATGTGCGGGGACAGAGTAGAGATCAAAGGTTGTCAAGATCTTGAATGGATTCCAAAGATAATTCGTTGTGAAATGGCTCGCCAGCTTCACTTCTATCGCTTAGCAAATCAGTTGCGTGCTAACCACGACTTACCTTTATTGTCTGATGATCGTAGAGAAGAATCTGTTTCTGTACAAGACAAAGTCTCAGAATTATTGCCACAGAATTTAGTTGATGTTTCATCCAAATTTGTGAATTGTGAAGCAAAGCGAGTAAAGTCTGGACTTGATTCTGGCAGTATAATGCTAGCATTACCGCTTCCAGGATTCAACGGGCTTATTGGAACAAAGGAACTCGATTCTGAAGGCTCGCAAATGCCTCGCTTGGGAAGGGAATTTGCTGGTGCAGCTAAGCTTGCTGGAGTTGCAGGAGTTTACCATTCTGATGAACTACCCGCTTATGGAATTGGAAAGGAATTTGTTGACGCAACCATGGATGCATTGGATGGAGTTGATGCGTTTGTACTCTGTCTTGCTCCTAGATGGCAGGCAGAACTCGCTCTTGAAAGCGTACTAAATAGAGCGAAATTGGCATTTGAGCGAATCCCGCAAGAAGTAAGGAATGTTGTGATTCGAAAGGGTTCTCCTGAGGATGGTACTACTACTCCCATGAGGCCACTGCCCGGCGGAGCACGAATGTATCCTGAAACAGACATTCCTCCTTTGGAAATTACAAGCCAACGTTGGGAGGTTGTGATGGATAATCTACCAATGACTCAACAAGAGCGCTCTCAAAGATTAAGCGGATATGAAATCAGCAAAGATCAGTTGAATCAATTATTGTCAAGAGAATTAGATGATGACTTTGTTGCCCATTCACAAGGATTGCCTCAAAAGGCTTGGGCGACTATGTTGCTGGAAAATGAAGGTGATGTAGGTTTGATGGCTCTAGTTTTGGCAACCAAAGAAGCAGGCCACATAACTCGCGAAGGCATGGGTAGAATCTTGGAGGAATTCTCTGGTAAAAATCCTAGCATGGAACAATTGGCTGCAAGGGCCGAAGAACTTGGCTTGAAACCAGCGGATTCTGGCGACCTCCTTCATGTCGTGGAGAAAGTAGTAGCAGATAGAATAGATTTCATCAAAGAAAGGGGCATGGCAGCCATGGGTCCTCTAATGGGAGTTGTCATGAAAGAATGTGGCGGAGCTGCCGATGGTAAGCAAGTTAGTGCCTTATTGAAAGAAGTGATAATGAGGCATGTTTGATGAAGCGGATTTTCGTTGCATTATGCTTACTATGTTGCGTATTCTTTCCAACCTCAATCGCTCAATCTGAAGAAAACCAATTTTGGGAAATAGACCTGAACAACGGGTATATTTCTACTAAACCGATAATTGTAGAAGAACAGGTAATCGTTAGAACTTCTGGATTTTGGACCGGAGAAGATCGGCCTCATGTGTACGCTTTTGACTTACAAACAGGTCAAGAAAATTGGCGATTCAAAAATTCAGGTTCAACCAACCATGACATGAGCCCTCTACTACATATTGAAGCAGGTTCTGGTGAATGTGGCAATTGGAGTGAAATGATAGTTGTCGGTTGGAGTGATGGCAAAGTAACCGCATTAGATATCGAAGACGGCAATCTAATCTGGTCTTCTCAAACAGAGGTTGTCACATGGGGGATAACCGGAGAAATGGCTCAAGATGAAGACAGTGTTGTAGTGCCAACTAGACAAGGTCTGTCGAGTTTTTGTTTGAGTGACGGCATTGAAAATCTAAGAGTAGATTTACCTCAATTGGGGTGGAGAAATGGAGTGACTGTGACAAATGATAGTTATTTGATTGGTAATGAAGAGGGCGTTTTGAACATCATCTCAAAATCGGGTAATCTCTCTAACATAACAATCGGTGAAGGAAAGATTCGCCACGCTCCAATTAACACACAGGCAGGGACTATAATTCACCTACAAACCAGCAGCGGTTCGGGAATATATCTCGAAAACCAATTGTTAGCAGAAGAAGGTTCTTCCCCTGCAATTCCTTTACACCTTAATGGAGACATCTTCTTCTCAACCAGTGATAGCGTAATTCAGTGGAACTGTACAACCTCTTGTGAATTCAAAGGCCGGACTGCATTCCACGCAAACGGAGAAATTACAGTTCAAATTACAGACACTAATTCTACAATTTGGTTCCCTAGGAATACTCCACAAGGTGGTTGGGGATACGGAACTCCTGGTCAAGAATTAGTGATTCATTCCACTAATCATGATACCTATACGACCGCAGGTGTTGGCTTTGGACCAAATGGAGAAATGGCTTTTGGAAACGATGCTGGTGTTCTAATGGTCCATGTTGTTGAAAACATACAACCTGCAACAGAGCCTGAATCAGAGATAGAACCAGAGTTGAAGAAGGTAGAAGAAGGATTTCAAGTAAAACCGATTCACTTTGTGATTGTTGGTTTGTTGGTAGGATTGGTTGTTTCTTATTCAAAAGAAAACCGAGATATGATGACTAAGTTAGGCGTTTTACTATTACTTGTAATTGCCATAATGGTGTTTCCAGCAGTATCACAATCTTGGTCCGAGGAAGTTACAGAGTTGAACGAGGCTCCAGGTGATTGGGACAATGATTGGCCGGAGGAGTGGAAAGGAACTCAAGTTGTAGTATTCGAACTACCCGATGGAGAAGTTGCAATCGGCGGGCTTTCTGGATCTGAAAATGTGGAGCAGTTAACAGATAGTGCCGCTGCACAATTAGGAATCGAGGTTGGAAAGGAATCATTCAGTCTTGGCGAGATGATAGTCTCGTTTGATGGGCATGAATTGGATGGATGGGAATTCACAATTGATGGAGAGAAATCTCAGGTTGGCATTTCTGCAGCAGAGGTTAGAGAAGACTCGGTTATACGCTGGTCAGCAGCGTGAAGTTGAAACCTTGAACCCCTTCAGAGTTAAACATGGTAATGACAGACGGGGTTCATGGGGCAGCTCTCGGCCCTGTTGAAATGCTAGTGCTGAATGTGGTACTGATCACGTTTTGTTTCTTCCTATTGTGCCGACCAACCCAGTCGGCTAAAAGAGAAATCCTGGTATTGACAAGCGTTACTGCAGCAGCCGCAGCAAGTCGTATTTTGTTGGAACCATTTCCTAACGTTCAACCGCTTACAGTAATGTGTTTAGTGATGGGCGCATCATTAGGAGCTCGTAGAGGAATGGCATTTGCAGTAATCGCTACAATGCTTTCCAATCTAGTGCTATCTCATGGCCTGTGGACACTATTTCAAGCAACTGGATGGGCGGCAGTTGCATTTGCAGGCTCAAGATTGAACTTAGTTATGCAAAATGAAGTTGCTATGAAGCGACTAGTAATCACCGCAGTGTTCGCATCTGTATTATTCGATTGGTGGGTTTCACTTTCTGTCATTACGAGCAGTACGACATTACTTGACTTCGGACTTTACATCTTGAACGGTTTGCCTTTCGACGCCCTTCATGCTCTTGCTAGTATTGCAAGTGCAGTTTGTATAGCCCCTTACCTGGCGAATTTGCTGTTTGAGGAAACCGATAGATTAGAAGAGCCAATCATTAGTGGTGAGGCCGATGTCGTTACCGCTTAGTGAGGTAACTATGGTCCTAGTGACCCGTGACGATCTCAAATTGTCCAAGGGTAAACTTGCAGCACAATGCTCACACGCAGCGGTTAATTGTGCGATGAAAGCAAAGAAGAAAGCGGCTCGATTGTACGAGCGTTGGAACAATGTAGGGGCACGCAAGATTGTACTTCGAGCAGATGATGAGGCCCACTTGAGACAATTGTATGCTAAAGCGCTAGAAGGCGGACTTGTTTGTGATTTAGTGAAGGATGCTGGTCATACAGAGATTCCACCAGGAACAGTGACGGTTTTGGGAATCGGTCCTGCTCCAAGACTAGCAGTAGACGCAATTACTGGCGACCTGAAACTGCTTTGAATAAAGGCGGTTTGGGCGTTACATGCGCGAGTATCCATCCGACAGAGTTGACGTTCGTAGCGATACAGTAACTCAGCCAACAGCAGCTATGCGTTCTGTAATGGAAATAGCGAAAGTTGGAGATGATGTTCTAGGTGATGACCCAACTGTAATTGAGTTACAAGATCGCCTAGCGAAGATGTTTGGTAAAGAAGCAGCATTATTTGTTGCAAGTGGAACAATGGCTAATGCAATTGCACTCAGAACTCACACAGTTCCTGGAGATGAAATTGTGTGTGACAAAACCGCTCATATTTACAAATATGAGGGAGGGGGTTATGCTGCTCTATGCGGCGCTTCGATATCTCTTGTTGAAGGGAAAGGAGGTTTGATGACCGCAGACCAAGTCAAGAAAGCGATTCGTAAAGCAGAAGGTTCAGGCTCGCATTACCCAGACGGGACACTGGTTTGTGTTGAAAACACATCAAACCTAGGCGGAGGGGCTTGTTATACCCAAGATGCACTCGATGAAATTGCGGCCGTGGCAAAAGAAAATGGCTGTGCAACACACATCGACGGAGCCCGAATTTTCAATGCATCAATTGCAACCGGTGTCGATGTTTCTCGAATGTGCAGAGATTATGATTCCATCTCGATCTGCCTTTCCAAGGGGTTGGGCGCACCGGTTGGTTCGGTCTTGGTGGGTAGTCGAGAATTCATCAACAAGGCTCACCGTTGGCGAAAGATGTT
>CAXGTB010000024.1:0-12690 GCA_964012565.1 uncultured euryarchaeote
CGGTCTCGGCATTCCTGCTGAACCGCTCTTCCGATCTTAAGGGAAGAATTATTGCCCTCATTAGTCGCAATTCAATCCGAAAACGCAAATGATTTTTCGATTTCAATTTCATTAGGACTTTCTCCTGAAGAACATGCTGCGATTTGCGGTTTGACATTATCTCACCGCTCAACAAAGGAATTGTTGGAGACATATTCGCTAGAATTAGAATCATATAATTCAACAAAATTAGAAACCCCAAGTAGCGTTACCCGTGATGAAGAAATCGAGACCGCTGAAGAAATATCTGAAGATTCAGGTCAGAAGACCTTGTTCTGATCATTTTTCATCTGATTTATCTTCGATTTTCTCAAATAATTCTCGAATAAGTTTCACAGATGCCCTATCAGGAGCTTCTCTTGTCTCCCTTGCCCACGTTCTTGGATGAAGTAGTAGCAAAGCAGTCATCAATTCTAATCGACCAAACCACATTAGTATTGATGTGAATAGTAGGGAAGGAGTTCCCATAGAAGCCCAGGTGTTTGATGGCCCATATTCTCCTAATGTCGGGCCAGTATTTCCTAATGAGGAAGCAACAACGGCAACTACGGATTCAAAGTCTGAATCAGGCATAGTAACTGCAAGGACAATACAAGATAACGCGAATAAAGCAGTCCAAACAAATAACATTCCAACAATTAGGCCAAGTCTATCATTGTCCACAACTTCATTATTCATCCTAATTCTTACAACTCGCTTTGGTTGAGCAATTCGGCCAATCTCTCTCCAGGCTATTTTCAACCCTAGTTTTACTCGCATCAATTTCAAGCCACCACTTGTTGAACCAGCACAAGCTCCAACAATCATCAACAAGAATAAGAAAATGTGTGTCACTACAGGCCAAAGCATGTAATCTGTCGATGTATAACCTGTACTTGTTCCAATGGATACGACTGTAAATAATGAATCAAAGAAACCTTCATCCAAGCGACTACCTTGGGACATCAATGCAATGAAGACAAACAGAGTTGTTGCGGTTATTACTAAGACATAACTCCTTCCTTCCTGATCTGCAAATACCTTGTCCCATTGCTTTTCCCATGCTAGCCAGATTAGGGTGAAATTAACACCTGCCAAAAACATGAAACAAATGATTATTGATTCGACAATGAAACTATCATAGTAGGCGATAGATGCATCATGTGTAGAGAATCCTCCCGAAGGCATTGTTGTCAAACCATGATTAAACGCGTCAAACATAGTTAAGCCCCCTAGCGACCAAAGAAGTATGATTTCAAGAACTGTGAGGATGATATAGATGGTCCAAAGTGCTAGGGCCGTTTCTTGTAATTTAGGGCGAAGGCGAGAAAGTGATGGCCCAGTTAGTTCGGCTCTTGCCAATGCCATTCCTCCACCTAGTACTCTCGATAATAGCATTAGACCTAGCATGATTATTCCCATTCCACCAAGCCATTGAGTCAAAGAACGCCAAATTAGAATCCCTTTTGGTTGAGCATTAATACAATCTGGAGTTGTACCTGGGATACAATTTGGACTCATCGAGTGTTCGATAACTGTTGCTCCAGTAGTCGTAAATCCAGACATTGATTCGAACCATGAATTAACAAATCCTCTCCCTATGTCGGACATGGTTGAACCATCCGTAAATGGGCCATGAAATACACCGCCTAGCCAGAATGGAAGACTGCCGACTAATACGGCTACTGGCCATGCTAATGCGACTGCAGCAAACGCCTCTCTATCTCTTAATCTCTCAGTAGTATCAGAGCGAACACCTATTGACAATAGTGCCAAACCGATTAATCCAGAAAAGAAAATTGGTAGTAGAAATGAAATTGAAGCAGTGCTGAAATCATCTAACCACCAAGTTACAAGGAAACTGAATGACAATGGTAAAAGCATTGCCAACATCGTCCAACCAACGATTAGAGATAGAACGTCTCGACGCATATTTACTTCACACCTTGAACTTCTTCTCCAAATCGTCAACTCGCTCAGGAGGTAAGAAAATTGTCAATCGATCACCTTCGAGCAATGTTTTGGATGATGATGGACGCATAGTTTCCCATTCATCATGTATGTTCTTTCTTTGAATAAAAGCTACTTTGCACCATTCTGGAAGACCTGCATCAGCAATTGTCTTACCAGAAAATTTGACATCGGGTTTGATTGGAAGGCAGATTCCAATAACATCGGGTACGCTGGAAAGTACGGCATATGGACCTGGTAACTCGGAATGCACTCGTGCTAGAATTGTATCAATTGCAACTCTTTTCCTATCTACTGAGAATGTAATTCCCATTCTCCTAACCACATTAACCAAATCAGCGTCATAAAGGATTAGACCAGTTCTTTCAACACCCATGTCACTTGCAAGTAAAACAGCTGCTATAGACTCATGATCATTATCTAAGGCTGAAATGGCGAGATCTTGAGAAGAAATTTCAATTTCTGATAGTAGATCTTTGTCTAAATGGTCTCCATGAATTATTTCTATGTCTTTGTGATTACCTAAGTCTGAACCTGCTAGTATGTTTGCAGCCTCAAGATTACTTTCAACGACAGTAACAATTGCATTTGAATCCAACCAGGCTTTTGCTAGTCTAGTACCGATTAGGCCTGCTCCAAAAATTACTACTCTTGGCCTTTCTGGGAAATCAATTTGTTCATGTCCAAAGATACGCAGGATTCTATTGAAAGAAGATTCACCTGCAGTTGCAATCGCAACCCTGTCCTTTGGGAGAATTTGATCATCAGCAACTGGTACACGCCCTGGCTCACCGTCGCGTTTTAATCCAACAATTAACGGCATACCACCTTCAACTCTATTCCCAGATTCTCTCAGAGTCCGGTGCACTACTCCTCCTGCTTCTGCTTTAACGTCTAATTCAACGATGTAAGCATCCGCTTCAAACGGAATTACTTCTGTTAGTGATGATGATCTCAATCCAGACATCAAACGCTCAATTGCTCCATCAACGGGATGAACGACATGGTCAACACCTGCCCATTTTGCTAATTTACCAGATTTATGTTCTTCTACGAACATAGGGTCTCTAACTCTACATATCGTGGTCAGTTCTCCTTTCCCCTTTGTCTGCTCTTGGTGAACATGCTTTGCTAGTGCGCAGGACAAAATATTTCTTTCATCAGAATTAGTAGCGGCTACGTATACTTGCGTAGTTTCAATTCCGGCTTCAATGAATTTCTGACGTTGAGTGACATCTCCATGAATCACTAAGATATCCATCCCTTGACAATTCTTTACAGCCCTTGCATTGTTATCCACAATTACGACGTCTTTGTCTTCGCTACGAAGTGCACTAGCAAGGCCGGTTCCAACGCGTCCTGCGCCACCAATAATTATCCTCATTCGAGTTTCTCCCCTAACCACTTGTTATCCCAAGTTCCACCAGATACATCATAATCTTCTGTGTAGAATGATCGCATTCTATCTATTCCTGATTTGCTTCCACCTGAATAATATCCATCAGTGATTTGACCTTCGAAACTGTAAGGTTCGATCCAATCGATATATGCGGTAGGTGTATGCACTAGCCATTTTCTGTTAACGACATCCACTGAACCTTCTATGTAACAAGTTTCAAGAATGACGTCGTTCGATTCGCACCATTCATCGGACATTGGTAGCATGATATATGCCCAAGCATGCCCTTCCCATTCTTTAAATTGAGGATCTGTAAGTGCGCCAAATACATACCAAGTAGGGATTCCTTTGACTCGCATTATACTCATGAAAGCATTAGATTGTTCATCACAATCTCCAGTTCCAGCTTCCAAACATTGTTCTCCTCCTCTAGCAGTACCTGGGGCATAATGGTCGTAAGGAACATTATCATTCAACCAATCAAATGTTGCCCGTGCATAAGCGTAAGCATTGTCCTTCAAATCTGAAGGTAGGGATGCAGTAATACTTGCTGCGGTTTGATAAATTGTGGGCGCTGTTGCTTGCCTACCATCAATCGCCCATCCGTATGTTAGGTACCCGTAAACATCATCTTGAACTGTAATGCCTCCACGATCATACCAGTTAATTCCAGTGAACTCCAAATCTCTAGTGCCTCCTCCTCTGTCCTCTATGTCATCAAATGTTCCAGATCGATGCACGCTTGTACCCTCGGATTTACCATCTAATTTGCCATCAACTTTAGTAGAATGCCACCAAGAATAGCTAGTCGATTCAAGGGTTACAGCGAAATCTACTGTTTCGTGACTATTTGCTGGTATATTCATTTCTATTCTTACACATTTTTCTATTGAACAATAATCTGATCCAGAACCTTCACCTGGCCACCAGATTTGGCTTCCTTGTTGCGTTACTACTGCGTTAGACTTACTTTTGAGTGGTACGCCATTTGCAGGTATAGTGATACTTTCACCATCTATTCTTAATTCTACATCCAATATCTTTTGAATTTTTGAAATGGGATCTTCTGTACCGTCTGTGTAACCAAGAGCAACTTGGGAATCTTTGCTCATTACATCCATTGGTATTGGTATCGATTCTTTCAACCAACCGTCTCCAGAGTCGTTATTCCATAAATCCACAGTACGTACAACCGTATATTCAGCCTCGAGTGGATAGGTTTGGTAAGGTGCCAAACCTTCGGTTATGTATTCTTCAATTTCTGCCCATTTTGCTAGGACATATTGTCTTGCTTCTGGTGTAAAGAATATGAAAGCTAGAAAAGCAACCAATCCCAATTGGTTTATTCTACTTCTTTTTCGCCTTCCTCGCCTCTTTGCACTACCTTTTGACATAGCATGTTGAGGCGCGACTCCTTGCTTAGCACGACGGGTTGGAGAACGCATAAATTCGCCTTTTACTCTGGCATCCATTCCAGAAGCTCCACTAATTACTCTGCCACAACTATAGCATATCGAATCGCCCGGTAGCGTTTGGGCTCGACAGAATGGACAGGTTCCCATTGTTATCTAGGCTGAACGGTACCCCCATGAAGGTTCTGCCCTAAAATAAAAGTGAAATATACAATAAAATTAATGAAAAAGGCCTTGATATTCCTTAAGCAAGTATGTACTTACTCTTCTTCTTGCTTTTTTGCTTTTGAAGCGTCAGACCAAATTCTTCGCAACCTTCTTCGCGCAGGTCTAGGTACAGCCGCCCAGACCCAATTATGAGCGCTTTTTTCTGCTAGTAGAACGGGTGGGATTATGAATATCCAAATAAGTGGGTAATAGAATGAATTGTATAGTGCAGTCAATAACAAAGCGGTTAAGAAACTAGTTCGCAGAACTATACTCCACCTCCTGTCCATTAACATTCCATAGCCGTGTCTGCAGAAGATCAATGCATGCGCTCGCGGAGATATCAGCGAGATCAATATGACTACTCCTATCAGTTGGATGCCGATTTCATATTGCTGGAATAATCTGAATATGATGAATAATGAAATCATTCCTCCGACGGCCAATCCTAATGCCCATCCAGTAGTTGGCTGAGATCCTGTACGACGAACCTTCTTCCTTCGTAGTATCAAATGTACAGTTACTCCTAGCATCAAACAAATAATCAGATTAAGAAATGGAGGTATTTTCCCTTGTATGTATATAGATAACAGGAATGCATCGCCTAAACTACCGTATAGACCTCCAATCAATATTCCCCAGAACATCATACTCCATGCAGTTGTAAGGTCGTAAAACCCAGAATAGCGAGTCATTACTCCTCGCCAACCTAGGCTCATGCCAACGAGCGAGACAATAATTGCAACTTGAGATACCCACAAGTCACTTGCCATGTTGTTAGTCGTGTTGTGACCCATTCAAGTTAATTGTGTAGGCTAAGGCTTGAATATGTCCATCTAGAGGCGTGGACATGGCTCGGCTTCTTTTGTTCGGAGGAAAGGGCGGTGTTGGAAAAACAACAACATCAACATCAACCGCTGTTGGTTTAGCAGATTCAGGGTTGAAAGTATTGCTAGTTAGTAGCGATCCAGCCCACAGTACCTCAGATAGCCTTGGAGTACAATTAGGTCCCGAACCAACAAAGGTCGAGGGTGTTGAGGGTTTGTGGGGTCTAGAATTAGATCCGGAGGCTAGAATTTCAGACCATATTCCCAAACTGACCGAGACTTTGAGTCCTATGCTAGGTGGGGAAGATGCAGATTTGAATGCATCTGAGATGGTTTTACCTGGTCTTGATGAGGCAATGGCGTTCGATGAACTTCTCAAACACCTTGAAAACCCAGATTGGGATGTAATTGTATTTGATACAGCTCCAACCGGTCATACACTCCGGTTTTTGGCACTGCCTGAGATAATTGAAAAATGGGCTGACAAGATAATCCGAATGCATCGTTTAACCGGTGGTATTCGAGCATTGATGTTTGGTGCAAAAGATGGAGAAAGGATGAGATTGGAACTGGAAAAGTTCAGGAGAAGAGTTCTTCATGTTCGAAGGATTCTTTGCAATCCGGAAGTTACTCGTTTTACTTTGGTCACAATTCCAGAAAAAATGGGAGTTAATGAAACGGTTAGGGCCTATGAATCTCTCAAAGAATTTAATCTTCCTGTAACCGGTTGTGTCGTAAATCGTATGACCCCTGACCTCAAGCATGAATTCATTCAAACTAGAAGAGTCAATGAAAGAATGAATGTCGATCAATTGGCAATGAAATTACCGAATTTACATCTACATGAAGTCGAATTGAAAGATTCAGACATCCATGGGATAGATTCACTAAGAAAAATGAGTGCTGAATTACATGGTGAAATTGTCCTATCCCCTGGTCTAGGTCCATTTGAGGCAGGATTAGGCCTTCAAGTACACAGAGGGACTTGGAGCGATGGAGACGTGGTTTCACTTCATCTCCCAGGTATTGTTCGAGATGATCTGTCTCTAAGAAGTGAGTCTGGAACTGTATATGTGGGAATAAATTCACGTGAGCATCCAGTTCCATTTTCCAGACCTGCTAAAGCTAGTCAAGTAAATGCAAAATTGGAAAATGAGGTTTTGAAACTCACATTTCCTGCTGAATAATCATCCGTTGGGTTCAAACCAAATGCGCTTTTGGGATGCTGTATGGCACTAGAAGGATTGTCCAGGGGGATATTCTCCGCACTTGGTATTCTAAAGAGCCGTAGGAAGTTGAATGAGGACGAACTTAAAGAAATGCTTCGTTCCTTACGAAGGGCCCTTCAGGAAGCCGATTTCAACGTTCGACAAACCAAAGAAATTACAGAAAAACTGGAATCCAGAATGAGGGATGAAGAACCACGCCCGGGAGTTACATTGCAAACACATGCAATGAATATACTGTATACTGAATTAGTTAGATTACTCGGCCCTCCTCGTGAAGTTAGACCACATCAGTCCACAATACTAATGGTCGGTCTATATGGTAACGGAAAGACTACCAGTACTGCAAAACTTGCAGAATGGTATCGAAGAAGACATGGTGTAAGAGTTGCAGTTATTGAAGCGGACGTTCACAGACCTGGTGCATACAATCAATTATCACAATTATTGGAAGACTCGTCTGTTGAAGTTTATGGTGAGCCAGAAAACAATGATGCTGTAGAGATTGTTAAGAACGGACTGAAGAAACATGCAGCGGCTGATCTAGTCATCATCGATACAGCAGGCCGCCACAAATTGGATGAAGAATTAGTTGTTGAATTGGAACAGATTTCGGATGTAGCAAACGCTAACGAAAGGTTCCTGGTAATCGATGCACAAGTTGGTCAGTCCGCAGGACCGGTAGCGGCAAATTTCCATGACCTTGCTGGAGTCACAGGAATTGTAATCACCAAACTCGATGGTACTGCACGCGGTGGTGGAGCACTCTCCGCTGTGGCCACAACAGGTGCTCCTGTGATGTACATAGGTACTGGTGAAAAAGTAGCGGACTTGGAGAAATTCGAATCAGATCGATTCATCTCAAGATTGCTTGGCATGGGTGATATCCGTGGTCTTATTGATTTAGCGCCAGAAGACATGGATGAAGAAGAAGCGATGAGAATAACTCAACGTATGATGACTGGTCGTTTTACACTCAATGACATGTACTCTCAAATGGAAATGATGTCGAAAGTTGGTACAATTGACAAACTCCTTTCCTTCTTACCTAGTGGTATGTTTGGCGGAATGGGTGCTATGGGCAAAAACCAGAAAGAAGCTATGCAAGCAAACCTTGACCGTTACAGGGTTATCATGGATTCTATGACTACTTATGAAAAAGATGAACCTGCCAAAATTAAAGCTGATCGTATTAGGAGAATTGCTCGAGGTTCTGGGGTAAAGGAAAAAGATGTAAGAGAACTAATCGGCCAGTGGAATCGCTCTAGAAAGATGATGAAAGGCATGAGCGGTAATCGTAAGATGAATAAACAAATGAAGCGCATGATGCGCGATACTGAAATGGATTTCGATGGACTCGAAATGTAATCAGTATGTCTTTGCTAAAATAACTCTCCTCGTTGTCATTTCACCAGACATGAAGCATGGTCTTTCTTCAGGATAAGGGTCTGTTGAATCTCCTAAGAAAGAAAGCCCGGTGGTTCTTTCTATAGTTTCAGCATGAGAGTCGGTTCCATCGAATGGCATCTCGTATATCTTACCGTCTTCGACATCATTCAAATCGGTTAGCGGAATGACAACATTCTCTGTGTGAGCCTTAGCCCTTACTCTTAGTTCATCAGATATTTCTGATAGGACGCGTTGACATTCTTCTACAATATTGTCCATAGACAGAGGTTCTTTTCCACCAGTCCTTCTCGCTGCAAACGCTGTGTTATTTTCGATATCTCGTGGCCCTATATCAAGACGAAGTGGAACTCCCTTGATTTCCCAATCGAAGTATTTCTGACCAGCATGAATATCCCTAGAGTCTACTTTGACTCTTAATCCTGCAGACTTGAGTATGGCCGCCACTTCTTCGCTTTTCGCTACCGTATCAACTTCTGAATTCTTCCTTATCATTGGACAAATTACAACTTGGAAAGGTGCTATTGCAGGTGGCATGATTAATCCATTATCATCTCCATGCATACCAACTATTGCTCCTAATAGTCGCTCTGACATACCATAGGTAGTTTGGTGACAGTGCTGTTGTTGTGCATCTAAATTCTCGTAAGTCAGATCAAAAGCTTTGGCCCACTGGTCACGGTAATGATGGCAGGAAGCAACTTGCAAAGTTCGCCCATTAGGCATAATTGCGTCAATTCCTATTGTATACCATGCGCCGGGAAAAGTATCCCATACTGGTCTTCTGGCTTTGATAATAGGTAAGCATAGTTCGTGCATCAAATTGTCAACAATCTCGAGATCTTGCTCAATCTGCCTAGTAGCACATTCTTCATCGGCGTGAGCAGTATGTGCTTCAAAGAAGTGAATTTCCCTTACACGAATAAATGAACGAGTTTGTTTTGTCTCATATCTGAATGTGTTTACCATTTGGTATACTTTCAATGGTAAATCTTTATGCGACCTTATCCAAAGAGGGAACATTGTATACATTGCAGTCTCGCTAGTAGGTCGTAGGAACATTGGGACATCGAGTTCATTGTCGCCGGCGTGTTTTACCCAATACACCTCTTTTTTGAAACCACCTTCTTCATCCTCATCTCTGAGGTCGTCAGGATCCACGCCTTCTTCCCTGGCTCTCTTGAGTCTGGCGACTAAGGCATTTTCCTTTTCTAGTAAGTTCTCAGGAATTAGTAGTGGGAAATTAACTTCTTCGTGGTCGGTCCTTTCCATCTCTGAGTGAGTTAATGAATCGATTAGTTTCATGGTACGCCATCCATATGGGCGCCATACGTCCATTCCTTTGATAGGGTATCTTTTGTCTACTAATTCAGCAGCTTCGACGATAAATGGGTACCATGCGTTGAAATCTTCAACCTTTGATGGAATGCCGCGCTTGGCCTTGCCTTTACCCATGTTTTTCACCCGGCTCAAACTATTATCAAATTGCCGCATTACTTTCTTCGAAACGCCACAATTATCAGTAGAATGCTGCATGCGACAGCGACATAATCTGGAATTCCCATTTCAGGGAACGGCATCGACCATCCAAGTTCATTGTTAATATTATGAAGGTCGATCCAATTGAGTCTTGTTGCATCAGCATCACACTTTTCTCCAGAGCATTGAGAATTAAGGAAGCCAAATGCTCCAAAGAGGTTTGCGACTGCCAAAACTAAGGAAGAAATTCCAAAAATCTTCAGACCTTTTCCACCCGTAGCACCCTCATTCGACTTTGGAATCTGAGGTAATTCAGGCATGGGCAAAGGTGCTGGCATTGCTGGCTCTGCTCCAGGAATGACTTCGATCATTGGGTCACTGGAAGTAACTGCAGTTACGACCTCGACTTCGGGGCCTATCGGCTCATGACTAGGTTTTCTTGGCGTTATCGGTTCGATATTCAAGCCAAAAATCCTTTCAGCAAGACTCGCTAGTATCGGATCCGACGCAATTTCTTCTTGGTCTATTTCACCGTCAAGAAGACGCTTTACTTTGTCATCATGAGTGCTCATGGATTCCGCCTCCTGTTTAGGGGTGGGTAGGTTTTCATTATCAAGCGTTCGCCTCAAGCATTACCAGCCGCTTCGACCTCTGCCCAATCTTTCATAAAACCTGCAAGCCCTTTATCCGTTAGTGGATGACTCATTAATTGTCTGAAAGTCTTAGTTGGCATAGTGACGGTATGAGCCCCTAATTGCATACATGCTAGCACATGAGTTGGATGTCTAATCGAAGCCGCCAAGACCTTCGTTTCGACATCATAATTTTCCCAAGTAGCCATGATTTCTGCAATCAGAGCCATCCCATCTGCACCAGTATCATCAATTCGCCCAATGAAAGGCGACACATAAGTCGCTCCAGCTTTAGCTGCCATCAATGCTTGTGATGCAGAGAAAATGAGTGTTACATTCGTCTTTATTTTTAATTCTGTTAGAATTTTTGTTGCTGCTAGACCTTCAGGTGTACATGGGATTTTGATTATCACATTTGGTGGCAATTCGGCTTTAAGCGCCTTTCCTTGTTCTACCATTCCTTCCGTATCCAATGCTGTTACTTCTGCTGATATCGGCCCATCACAAATAGATGCTATCTCAGCGACTACTGTTTTGAAATCTCTACCACTCTTCTTGATTAGTGAGGGATTGGTTGTTACACCATCAAGTATTCCCCATGAGGCAATTTCGCGAATCTCGTCAACATCTGCAGTATCCAAAAAGAACTCCATGACGGTACGCCGTAATCGACGGTGCTTCAAACCTTCCTCGCGATAACGGTGCGAACCGCTTCACAAATATGGTGGGATTTCAACCCCATCATTTCGAGCATTTCTTCTGCTCCAGCAGATTCACCAAACCTATCCTTAACTCCTATTTTTTCAATAGGTACAGGCATGGAACTGACTACATGCTCGGAAACAGCACCTCCAAGTCCTCCGATTATTGAATGATCTTCGGCGGTAACAATTGCTCCACACTCTTTAGATAACTTATCGATTAAATCTGTATCTAGCGGTTTGATTGTGTGCATGTCTACGACCTTTGCATTGATTCCTTCTTTTCTCAAGATTTCCGCAGCTGCTAAGGATTCATGAACCAATACTCCACAAGCAATTATTGCTACATCACTTCCTTCGGTCAAAACTATTCCCTTACCAATTTGAACAGAGTCTTCTTTGCCATCATATAGCACAGGTGTCTTGTTACGTGCAGTTCGCATGTAAGAGGGACTTCCAAGATTTGGTAATTGCATAGTTAGCGCCTTGGTTGAAACATCATCACAAGGATGCATTACTACGACATTTGGTAGTGTTCGATATATTGCCAAATCTTCAATTGATTGAGCACTTGATCCATCCGTACCAGTATGCGTACCTCCGTGTGATCCACAAAGATGTACAGCTAGGTTTGGTCTTGCTACACCATTTCGCATTTGTTCAAATGCACGTTCGGTAAATATTGCAAAGGTACTAGCAAATGGTATGTAACCATTTGAAGCCATACCAGCGGCTACCAACATCATGTTTTGTTCTCCAATTCCGCAAGAAACTGTACGTTCTGGATGGGCTTTTCTGAAGTGTAGTGACTTTGTGGATTTTCCTAAATCCGCTTCTAAGACTACCACTTTTTTGTTATCGGCTAGAGCCAATAATGCATCTCCATATCCATCTCTTGTTGCAGCCATACGACTCATGCTTCCACCCCCAGTTCAGATAATGCCTGAGCGAGTTGTTCATCAGAAGGTGCTGCGCCATGGAAAGCAGGGTTGTTTTCCATGAATGAAACACCCTTTCCTTTGACAGTTTGCGCAATAACTACTGCTGGCTTATCGTTGATTGTGTCCATCCAATCAATCGCTTCGACTATTGATGCCATATCATGCCCATCGATTATCTTGACAGCCCAACCAAATGAATTCCATTTAGCAGGAATGTCGAACATTCGCATCTGTGCCTCACAAAAATCATCATTTTGTATTCCATTGCAATCCAAGAATAATTTCAGGTTTCCTAATTCGTGATGTGCTGCTGCCATAGCCGCTTCCCATACACTACCTTCCTGAATTTCACCATCTCCTACCATCACGTACGCATTTCTATCTGAACCATCAAGTTTAGCTGCGACTGCACAACCCATTCCAAAAGATAATCCCATTCCCAATGAACCTGCTGAAAAGTCTACTCCTGG
>CAXGTB010000025.1:0-12460 GCA_964012565.1 uncultured euryarchaeote
CGGAATGTAATTACTTCGAGATCATTTGTGGACGCAGCATATTGGGCTTTACCTGAAACCCCCATTGCTGGGCCTAGTGTTATTCCATCCAAATTGGTAGCAGAAGCGAACCAATAGAGGCGTGAATAGTCATCGAGCATCCACTTTGCCTGCAATGACCATGTTACATTCATTCCATCCCACGAACAATTATTGGAATCTAATTCTAAGATTCCTGCTCCTGAATTCTGAATAAATCGTGCATCTGTGTCCAAATTGTCTACCGTTAGGGTCGCTATTGTATCAGCAAGGTTTTGACTGGCTGATATACTCAATGTGATAGAATCTAGATCTGGTGCACCCGCTAGAATCTCATGTTGTGAAATTGCTGTTTGTATTAGACCAGGCCTAAATGTCTGTTGGGGTAATGAAATCCAAGAATCGATGATGGATTTCTCGTGTATAATCTCTCCATCGAAAATAATTCCACCCCTTTCGGTTGATATTTTTACAGGAAGTGTTGATGTCGAATCTAAATTTTCTGTCAGTAATTCTTCAATCGAAGAATTGATGAAAATCGTTTGATTAAAGCCCGAAATGTAACTCAAAGAAAGGAGCTTGAAACTAGTTTGTTGAGTTGTATTGAATTGGAATTTATATTCGGTCATATAATGCGACGTGTTGGAATTTTCAATCCATATATACTGTTCTGAAATTTCCGAATCTTTAGAACCGTTGGTTACGAAATTTAGTCCACCATTGTAACAAAGCGTGGATAGGTCACAATTCCAAGTCTGCATTGAGACATTTCTAGCAGGAAGAAGTATCGAGAAATTAAGAGTGTGATTGTAATCCATATCGAAACCTAATGGATTTGAAACGTTGATGTTGACTCCATCTACCTCTAGTGAATAAAGATCGGTTGTATGATGGAATCTACCATCCCATTCCCAATCTATGACCGCATCTGCTCCAAGGTCTATTTTTGGAGATTTAGGCGAAAGAAGAGTTAACGGCTCAACCTTTACCCAATCAAATTCTTCTCCAGACTGTATCTTAAGTTCTAACTTCATGGCTTGTGCCGGTCCGAAATCGTTTGCTAGAACATCACCACATTCGCCCTCGTCAATCATGCTGCCCTGAAGATTTGTAAGTTGATTTGTGTAAGCGAGTACAGGTATTCGACCCGTAATCGAGCTTATTTGTGCTGAAATGTTACCCTCGCATTCAATCTTAACCTCGGCATAAGGCCGCCATGATGGTTGTTCAATTTGTAGAATGTACTCACTTGGAACAGATGGAGCAAGGCTAGTATTGGAGACCCATGCTGGTAAATTAGGATCCATTCTTTCAAGCGATTCTAAATTGAAATATTCTGTAACTCCATGATGAATTATACTTAATCGCGGCGTCAGTGTTTCATTTTCGGTGTATAATTTGATTCTGAACTTGAGTTGGGGATGCTCCCATGCGGCTATATCCAAATTGAAGGGCAATGTTAGGTTTTCATGGCCTGGTATCGAATTATTATTTGAGTCTAATACGTCTACCTTTACGTTTGTTTGATTAGGCATTTCATAGAGCGAAGTCAATCGTGCCCAACCAGATTCACCAGCGTCGATTAGAGGGCTGACCCACAAACCGCTTGGTCGGAACCTGTCTATTACAATTCCAGCATCATCGATGTACCAGCCGTCTTCCTCGACATATGTATCTGTAAAGAAAGAAAACCTCACCCTAACATCGTTACCTGCAAGATGGGATATGTCTCCACTGATTCTAGAAAATGTGTGATTAGAATTTGATGTTCCACAACCATTCGCTACTGATGAACCATCAAAAATTCCCAAGCCATAAAATGGAGAATTCGGATTTACTGTCGATGTCCTCTCGTAAAACCCAGTTATGTTATTACCAAAATGTTGCCATGTAATTCCATCATCGACCGAAGTAAATACTGAACCCCCATCCCAATCTGCTTCTGTACAAATCCAATGATTGAATGTCAGTCTAGCTGTTGCATCATCTGGAATGTAGTAATTGGGCGAGACTAGATGAGTGTACACATGATTAGAATATATGCCATTCAAGTTAATTCCCATTCCATTATTACCACTTGGCCATGATGACTGATTTGGACCATATCCGTTTGTATTGTCAATCATACCCCTCTCCCAAGAAGTTGTACCCCTGACATGGTCAACTCGCCAGCCGGAAGGTAGACCTTGGATTTCCTCAAAGGAATCGTATGACGACCAAGGGCCGTTGTATCCTTCCCAATCCACATGTTGCCATTCATTTGGATAACTGGGTGAAGTCTCAAGATATTGACTCGAATTGTCGGTGAAATTAGCCAGTAATCTCGTTTGCATATTTAGTGAGCCAACCGCAGAAAGAACACGTAAATCATCTATCATTATCCCTTCCCAGCCATCGATTGCTCCTCCTCCATGATTCACGGAATTATCTGTTGTAACCCGGAATTTTAGCAAGATATTGGAAGCGTTTGTACTGCCTGCGGCCCAATGCGGGAATGGATGTTGGATTTCTCTCCAACCATATGATTGTTGATTGTAGGTTGTTCCACCAACCGGGATACCGTGAGCAGGCACGCCCGGAAGTGGGCTCATGATTGTCCATGTGGAACCATTGTCTTGGGAAATCATTACGACAAGATTATCGAAATTACCTCCCTGAATATCCCAATTAGATTGATACGTCAATTCGAGTGGAGCATTAAGTCCCGATAGATTGACTGGTACAATCAATGTCCCATCTGAGTACGCAGAATATTCTCCACTGGCATTTCCGTGGAACCATGCAGCGAGTGGATCACCTTCATTTGATAGGTTAAACGAATCTATGAACAAACCCTCGGTGGAAATTGATTGATTCAATTTCTTCACATAGAATCTAAATCCAATATTGGTACTGTTTTGAGCGATTGTATCAAGAGTATAATGTTCTGCAATCCAACCAGTAGTATTGCCAGACCAATTATCCAATAACTGCCATTGGTTTCCATTGTCAATAGAATAATGTAATTCTGCAACATCACCTACATCAAAAGAATTCCAACGGTCAAATGACAAATTGAAATATCTTACAACGTTTGGAACTTGCCAAAATTGGGACCTAAGATATCCTTCAGAACCAGGTAACAATGTCCCATTTGTACCAGCAACATAATTCCCATCGGGGATGTTTTGTGGACCGTATGATACTCTTGAAAGGTTGACTGGAAGCCAAAATTCATCACCCTGCATGGACCAAGATGTGAATTGAGGTCGTATTGATTCGAAATCCGTCATCTCACCATAGGTTGAATTTGTTGCGAGGGTCAAATCGCCATTAGAAGTCAAGAATGATGTTCCATTAACTTGTCCTTGTGAAAAACCATTTGCGGAATCTCTAGACCAGTAAGTTCCATTGTCCTCAGCATTAATCCATTTTGGCTCCAGTGAGAATTCTGAACCTGTGATTGTAGAATTTGTTGGAATTATGAAGCCATCATATGTAGAATTCGATGGGTTAATCCCTGCATCATCAGGTGTTGATGATGGCCCTTGCCAAGTGGAAACACCTGCGGCTGCCCAAGGAGAGAGCAGCATCAGGGTCACTAGAACTAGGGCTTGCTTAATTGGGTTCACCGAGGTGAACCCAGCGTTCAAGGGTTTGAATCTTCGTTTTTCTTGAGCGCTAAATTCGCTGAAGGGTTGATAGGTGTCCCGCGCCACGCGGATAAGCATGGACGAGCGGACTTTACTCAATCCGTCTCAAGCCAAAGAGGTAGAAGAACAACTGTTCTCCACTCTTCGCCAGCAGGTAGGAAGAAGTGTCCCTATGCCCCTACCGCGTAGCGATTTTTGGAAAAGAGTCGGCCAGTTACTCGATACTGTAGAAATGGATATTCACGAAGTTTACAAGACCGTGGGCCCTTCCTTGAAGATGCAAACTTTACAGAAGCGTCAAGCAAACATACGCCGTACAGCTTCAGAACTAGCAAGAAAAAGAATGGTCGCAATGATGCAACATTCTGCAAGCATTGCTTTGCGATCAGAAGGTGGCTCCCCAGGCCAAGATCTTGCAGGGATGGACTGGTCTCGCCACGACCCCGCAGAAAGAGAGTTCTATGCAAATGCTACAGAACAATTAAACAAATTCAAACAGGCTGTAAACTGGAATAATATGCAGAGAGGTGTTGCTGCTGAAGAGTTGTCAAAAGAAATACGAATGGCACCAGGTACAACACAACTTGATTCGTTCGTACCAGAGAGTGGAGGATTAACTGGACAAGGTCCACCAACAATCGCTCTTGAGGATGATAGTGAACCTATATCCGAAATCGAGCATGATGAAGAAGATCTGTTGGCTAAAGCTGACGAATTTCCGGAATTGGCAGGAGCACAACCGGTAAGCGAAACGCCTGAAATGACTGAAACTACACCTGGTGAAAGTCACGCTGCTGCTATGGAATTAGCACCCTCGAAGAAAAAAGAGGAAATGGATTTCGAGGCTTGGGCTGCTGCTGATGCCGTTACCGAAGAACCTGTAGAAATTATCGAAGATGATCTAGATACACCTCAAGGTGAATTACTCCGGATTAGAGTGATTCAATCTCTCGATGAACCAATTATCACTATTGATGGAGAAATTACTCTTGGAGCAGGAGATGTCCTTTTCCTAGACGAAACGACCGCCAACTATCTTGTTGACTCTGGCGTTGCTGAAATTGCAACGCTTTGAAGAAAATAAAAGAAAAAGAGATGAGTAGACGGTGAGGGAAGAGTTAGTTTTGCAACTAGACTCACCGTCTACTCATCGGGGTTAGCGCACAAAGCGCCCCTGACTATGTCAGTTTCAATTCATTGAGCGCATCGATAATTCGATGCTGACCGTATCTGGAATTGGGATACGAGCGACTTGTCTTAGTGCGCTCTCGTCCTTTCCACTAGTGATGTCCATCTCTAGGAGACGCTTATGAATGCGCATTTCCCAGTGATCGTATGTTTCACTTCCTTCACCATCAGGAGCTTTGCGGCATGGTACCACAAGGCGTCGTGTTGGTAGAGGGATTGGTCCTCTCAGACTGATGCCGCCGTTATCACAGATTGACTTAATCTGGGATGCTACCGCATCTATGTCGCGATGATTCTCGCCAGTTAGTTTAATGATGGTCACTGCTGCCATGACTTGCACCTCTCATTCAGTTGGATCGTAGTCCTATCGAAATTCAAACTCACTTCTTCTCGATCTTAATACAAACGCCAGCAGCGACGGTCTTACCCATGTCGCGGATAGCGAAGCGTGAAAGTTCGGGGAATTCGCTCATTGCTTCAATTGCCATTGGTTTAGTTGGCTGGAAACGAACTAAACATCCGTCACCTGTCTTTAGGAAAGACGGGTTAGCTTCCTTACCATTCTTGTTTTGCTTTTCTAGTAGTTCCATGAACTTAACAGCAACTTGTGCTGTGTGTGCGTGGAATACTGGTGTGTAACCAACTGAAACTGCCTTTGGAATATCCATCAACTGGATTTGTCCAACGAAGTGCTCGTCGTGGCGCACGAAGTTTGGTTCGCTGCCAGAGTATCCTGCAACGTCACCACGGCGGATATCTTCAGCAGCTAGTCCACGAACGTTGAAACCAACGTTGTCTCCTGGCTCTGCTTTGTCAACCATTGTGTGGTGCATCTCGATAGACTTGACTTCAGCGGACTTCTGAGATGGGTTGAAGACTACGGTCTTTCCAACATTCAGAGTTCCTGTCTCAATCTTACCGACTGGTACTGTACCGATACCGGAGATCTTGTAGACATCCTGAATTGGTAGGCGAAGTGGCTTGTCGACTGGCTTGTTTGGCATTTCTGCTGCGTCAATAGCCTCGAATAGTGTTGGACCGGAGTACCATGAACACTTGTCAGACTTCTCGAAGACGTTGTCTCCGTTTAGGCTGGATGCTGGAATCATTGGAATACGGTCTAGTTGACTGCCGAATCCTGCCATCTTTAGTAGACCTGTAACTTCAGTGCATGCAGACTTGTACTTGTCTTCTGACCAGTCAACACCAGAAATATCCATCTTGTTGACGTGTACAATCAATTCTGCTACACCCAGTACCTTAGCAAGGAAGGCGTGTTCCTTAGTCTGAGCGTTGACACCGTCATTTGCAGCACAGAGCAGTACAGCTGTATCTGCTTGGCTAGCACCGGTGATCATGTTCTTTACGAAGTCACGGTGACCTGGAGCATCGATGATGGTCCAGTAGTACTTCGGTGTAAAGAATTCCTTGTGTGCGACATCGATTGTGATACCGCGCTCGCGCTCTTCTTTCAGACCGTCCATAACGTAAGCAAGTCCGAATCCGGCCTTGCCCGCTTCAGCGGCTAGTTTTTCGTTCTTCTCAATTACGTGTTCCTCGATGTGACCAGAGTCCAAAAGTAGGCGACCTACTGTAGTAGACTTACCGTGGTCAACGTGGCCGATAAACACAATGTTGCGGTGTGGTTTTTTCTTATCTTCCCATTGGGATGGCATAGTGCTCTCTCCTTTAGCAGTCCGCCGACATTCCTCCCCTATTTGAAGACCGCGACGCGTTATATGCTTTCAGGAGGCCGATTTACAAAAGGCAACTGCTCCGCAGCACCTCATTTGTACAATAGTCGAATCGTGAGAGATTCTATCTCTAAATCGTTAACCATTTCATTTCTAATTGTCATGGTCCACTCGCCATCCTTCCACTGGCTCTCAGCAAAGTGATACGAGCCTGTAAATTGCAACCAAACACAATCTGTATTTTCATCACAATCTCCGTAGGTTCGTTGTTCTACCCCAATAGCACTGGTATTTGCAACCTGCTCATCGGTCGAATTGAATCCATAAAGGTCGATTTTTGCACGGCAGTTGTTACCATCACCAAAGACCACATCGGTACAGTCTTCATCTTCCTTAGGGTAAATCAGTTCGCCTGCAGCTCTTTTGATGGTGTTACCCGAATCTAAATGTTGAGTCGACGGGAATGAAAAATCAATGTCTATTGGGCTGTTTGAGGTATTGCCACCAATTGAGATGTCATTCCACCTGCCAACATAATTGACATAGACGATTACTTCATCTGTTGCAGAAAGGCCTGCCCCATTGGTAACTGTGAGTGATATTTTGTACTCTCCTGGCTCTAATTCTTTCCATTCTACGGTCTGTCCAGTCAAGTCTGCATCATTTTCCAAATCGCCATCACCGTCTTCATCTCTCTGTAGGTTTATGTCCCAGTTGTATTCTGAAATGTAATCATCACAGGGTTGGCCATCATCCTCGCATGCCTCTGAGTTCGATGCGTCAAGTGTTACTGAAGTAGTTGCTGAGATAGATTTACTGGATGTGCTCCTATCCATCTCACAAATGTATACCAGGTAATATTGCCCTGTACTTGCGCTTTCCCCATCGCAGTCACTATTTGGAGAATATGATCCTGCATCTGCGTATGGTTCCTGAGCATCAGCGTCAATTACCTTTAGGGAACGTGTTTGAGAACTTGAATCAGTCCCGTCGGACACGGTTAGTGTAACATCATAATTTCCGGCAGTAGAATATGACCAAGTCGTGGTCCTTCCTGTCTCATCATAAGAGCCATCGCTATCGAAATCCCACTTGTAGGTCAGACCTCCGTTAGCGGATAGAGAAGCGCCCCCATCAAAGTCAATTTCCATATCTGTTCGTATGTTTTTGTCAGGTTCATAATCAAATATTGCCTCTATCTGAGATGTCGATTCATCTTCACTCGACAAGCATCCAGCAAGGCTCGCTGAAACAAACATCAGTACCATGAATACCGGCTTCATCACTCAGCGAGACACCGTTACCCAATTCAATACTTGCCCTTGTTGAGCCAATTATCAAAAGGAGAAGAGGGATGTTTGCCTATTGCCGGCAAGCAAATCTTTCGCTGACCAATTGAATGCTTCTGTAACTCGCCCAAATGCTGTTGCCAATCTATCAGCATAGAACTGGCCATCATAATTTGTTACAGGATCTTCTTCTAGCCATGGTTGTATTTCCATTGGCCTATTTCTTGCATTGGTCACGACGTATGCTATTTTCATTCCAGGAGTGAATGGTAGCCCCTTTGCAATCAATGCCCTAGCGGCACGAACTTGAATCATGGAATCTGGATTCGCATAATCTTTAGTGAAGTCCCATTCTGCTTTTCTTTTATCCCAACGACCTTTACACGACTTGCTCATGATTAGGTCGAGCACTGGAACTTCTCCTTTTTTGGCGGCTGCAATAGTTTCGACTGCGAGATTAATCGCTGCTTCTGAATCATCGGACAAAACATGCTTGAAAATCTCCTTCATACCATCTGTAAGATATCTGAACGAATCTGTTCTCTGAGTTTCATAGCCCTTTACCATCATTGATTCCTTTGGCCAGACAACTTGACCTACGTATCTTTTCTTTGCACCATGACTGAAGAAGACCGACATACCTGTTTCGAATTCCAACTCTGCACTTTTCTCACTAAACCTCTCTGCCGTACTATGTCCGAATTCGACCATAGCTTCTTTCGGGTCATCTATTCCTTCAACTGGTGTTTTTACGAATATTGAGTCTGTATCAGAGTATACCACGTGATGACCCTCGTCACCCAGTTTTTGGATAATCGTCTTGATGTTTTTCCGCGCCCATGCGGTGATTGACTCACCTAGATGACGATGAGTGAAACGATAGAATCCACTTGCAAAAACCCCGTAGAACGAGTTCATCAGAATTTTGACCGCATATTGCATTTGATCGTGATAAGAACGCTTTGATTCATCCTTTGCTCCACGCATACCTGCCTTGTGAGTGTCCCTTTGAGACATTAGGTCTTCTAGCAGAGTAGGAACCATCCCTCTTCTACCATTTTCATTTCTAAATTTGGCACCCGTCGGCGCTTCATACACTTCTTCGCCCTCTTCTGGCTGGTCGGTGCTTCCTTCTTCTATTCGAGTAGTGTAACAGATGTTTTTCCCAATCATTATCGAAGGATACATCGACTTGAAATCGAGTATTGCAACCCATCGGTGGAGTCCTGCTTGGACATCGTGAACATAGCCACCCTCGATTTGGCCCTCTTTTCTATCGGCTGAACCAGTTAGTGGAACACCTATTGATGTTCGATCTGCCATTCTTATGACAAGTGAGTCAATCAATTGAGAGGTGGTGCCATTAGCACTGGTATCCAAGGCGACTTTAGCTACTGCAGCGACCGCTTCTTTGCGCCTAAATGCCTGGATTTTATGCATGATATCAAGAGGCAATTCTGCATCTCTTAGACAATACTCGATAACTTCTTGTGGCCTATTTGCCCATTCTTCATCCATCTTTGATGCGTCTACGTCTATCTTTTGCATGTCTTCATTGTCCGGGAAGAGCAGCCTAGAGACGAATTTCAAGGTCTCTCTCTGAGGCCTTAGTGCTTGTCTTGCTTGCCACCATGCATCCATCACACATCTTCCTGCTAAATTCCATGCGCGTGCTGTGCCGCGCGTCGGAATCAGAGTATCTCTACGCCTTCCTTCTTCAGAAATCGCAACCCTTCCCCAACCCATCAGTTGTGCCCTGAGGGGTTTGTTTGACTTAGCAAGAAGATTCGCTCTATCGACAATCCTACCCATATCGAAATTATCGATATTGTATCCAGTGATTATATCGGGGTCGCTCTGCCTCACCAATTCTGTCATTTTTTGGAGAATAGTAGCCTCATCCTCTGCGTAGGTATGATGGGTTCTCTCACCTGTCCCCATGTCTTCTACAACTGCTGCAGCGCAAAGTATGGTGTCATGTGCTATTGAAGTCTCGAGATCGAAAGAGATAACTTTGAATGGAGCAGGGAACGGATCGCAATTCGATACATCATCCATTGTGAGTTCCAAACAAATGTCTACTGGATGCTCACTTTCGCCCACCTCGCCCTCGACGGAGACATGCATTGAAAAATCTCCATCCAAGAAAAAGCGATTTACAAAGGGTATGTCTCCTGAAAGAATTGTCCATTGCGATTTTAGTGAGTCTCTTAATCTTGGCACCATGAAAGGCTGAATTGCAAATACCTTCCAAACAGGTTTCATGCCCAAGTATGTCCATTTCATCTCTGGGCCGATAATCTCGGTTATTTCATCATGGTCTTCAGGCAGAGGAGGGGTATTGTGTCCACCTTCCCATCTCCCGTGAGGTGTTATTTCGAACCAAGGCTTAACTCCGTGAACACGAAGTAATACTGACTCCCCGGAGCGTGCACGAGACCACAATTCCATGATTGTAGATTCGCCTTCCGAGACGTAACGTCCGGTGATAATTGCCACATCACCGGACCATCGCATGAACTAATGGAAAGGTCAGCAGGCCAACAACTTGTCGAAACGGTGTGTGGAGGTAATTTTCGCACAATCATTGAATACCTCCGAGCGGTGGTTGCCTATGATGAGCGAAGCACCGGTCGATTGGGACACACTGACATTCTCCATGACCGAGACTGATTTCATGTATATTGCAAACACTGCAATAGATGCCCCTTGGCAACCTGGAGAAATGCGCCCCTATGGTAACATCTCCATTTCTCCAGCTGCTGGAGTTTTGAACTACGGACAGGGTTTATTCGAGGGCATGAAGGCTTACAGAACCGCTGCTGGCCGAGTTGTTTTATTCAGGCCGGAAGAGAATGCGCGCCGAATGCAAAGGGGTGCAGACCGACTCAAGATGCCACCTGTTCCTGAATCGATTTTCATTGACGCTGTAGAACAATGTGTTCAACAAAATGCCAGATGGATCCCTCCTATGGGTAAAGGTGCACTGTATGTGCGACCGCTTCTAAATGGGAGTGGACCTGTTCTAGGCGTAGCCCCTGCGCCTGAATATTCATTCATGGTCTATGTTACCCCGGTAGGACCATATTTCAAAGGAGGAATGACATGTATCGAGTTGCTGATTAGCGATGAACACCATAGAGCCGCACCTGGTGGTTCTGGTGGTGTGAAAGCAATAGGAAACTATGCACCTGGGATGATGCCATCAAAGAAAGCGAAAGCCGCTGGATACGCTGAAGTAATCTATCTCGATGCTGAAGAACACAGATATGTCGAAGAAGTCGGTGCTGCAAATTTCTTCTGTCTAAAAGACAACATCTTGTACACTCCCGAATTAACAGGCACTATTCTTCCAGGAATCACACGTGATTCAATCATTCAATTAGCCCAACACATGGGTCACGAAGTAATTGAAACAAAGGTTGAGGCAGAATTCGCAATGAGTGCAGACGAGGCTTTCTGTTGTGGTACAGCGGCTGTAATCTCTCCGATTGGTTCGATCACATTAGGAGATAAAACCGCAACCTACGGAGACGGCTCAACTCCAGGAGAAGTCACACAGAAGTTGTATGACGCTTTGACCAATATCCAAAATGAGATCGATGCGGACATGTTTGGATGGTTACACCCAGTCATAGAGTAAGATTTTCAATCTTTTTTCATGTACAATTTGTACTTTGGTAAATTGATTATTTGGTGAAAGATCCTTTTGAAATCTAAAGTTACTATCATCCAGATTAGTAATCCGGTTCTAGCGAGAATAAGATTCAGTGTTGCAATAATTCCAGGAAATAGTTTCTTTGAGTATCCGGCTTTTTCCAACGCTGATTGTAACCTAGGATTTCTTGTATAACAAAACACACGATTTCGATTAATTTTGCTCAGTAGTTTGTGGGATAATCCCTTACCACGATGCTCAGAATCTACCAAGAAAGTGTTGATTTCACTACCATGCCAACGATTTGTTACTGTAGCATGAGCAATCGGCATTCCTGATTCATCATGAATAAATATGCAATTGCGGTCTATTCTAACAAGCGAAGGTGGGCGCAAATCTAGTTCTTTAGAGGCCATTGATTTGAGCCAATGTAGATCATCTAATTCATTAGCATCAGCTACCATAAGCCTCTCTCCGTTTGTCTGGAATATTATTCCAGAACACTACGTAGTTTATGTAAATCAACCACTTAGTGGCTCAGCATTCTTGCTTTCTTCGGACAAAAGCAGATGCTGCGAGGAATCCAAGTAAAGTTGCAAAGACGCCGATGCTAGGTACGCTATCGTCCTCTTCGGACTCTTCCTTATCTGGAGTTGCCTCATCTTCGAGTTGCTCATTATCAGCACAAGGTATCCAGTGTCCATCGACACCAGGCTCCCCTGCTCCAGTTATTCCAGCACCTTCTGTGATGTACAAATCACCGGAACCAGCCGGCCATTCTACAACATAGTTTCCAGGGTAGAACGTGATTGTACTATCCCATACTGGGTTACCGTTTGATTCCCATGTTTCTTTACATGGACAGGTGTGAGGCTTCCAGAACTCGTCTAAACCACCATCCATTATAGGGTCATGAATCCAGTCAGGATCACCGTTTGCACCATCATGAACGAAGATAATTTCGAAATAAGTTCCTGAATT
>CAXGTB010000026.1:0-12418 GCA_964012565.1 uncultured euryarchaeote
CGGTCTCGGCATTCCTGCTGAACCGCTCTTCCGATCTGACGTGACCGTCTTTCTTGTCATCAGGCTTGCGAACTCTTGACCATACACCACTCATCAATTTGTCGTGGCAACTGCCACAATAGTAGAATCTGCGGTACGCCTCTCTGAAAGAGTAAGCCTTCTTTCCAGTGGCCACTAAGTAACCTTCGGGGGAGAGTCGAGATACGATTTCTCCTACGTTGCTGCAGCCCGGATAATCACAAACTGCTTCTTCTCCCATGAAACCACCCTATCCTCCTTCACGCTTTAATGGTTGTAATTTTTCACTCCTCGTCAGGGGTTTCTGGAGGTGTAATTACCAAGAGTGGTACATTTGCTTCAATCGATTGACCTTCATCGCAGTGAATTTCAGTAACTGTTCCGCCTACTGGGGCCTGGATTTCATTTTGCATCTTCATGGCCTCTAAAATCATGACGACCTGTCCTTCTTCAACTTCATCACCAATGGAGACTTCTACGGTTACTACTTTACCTGGTATGTTAGCAGTAACTTTTCCGGATTTCTTAGATTTGCCTCCCGAAGATCTTCTTTGCTTTGGAGCAGGACCTGCATCAGGTACGGTAATCTCGAAGGTTTGACCATCAACTACAGCGGTCCAAACATCGCCTTCTTGATCAAGTTCCACCTCGAATTCTTCGCCATTAACCGTTACTTTACGTATGTCACCCAAATTTTTCACCTCCAAGGGGAGCGAGAGCTCCTATGATGCATTAGAGAAGATTTCCCCATGTTAATTCGACGATGGTCCTGAGACCATGATTCGCCTAGTTGCCTTCCTACTTGTGAAGGGTCATCGCGATTCGAAGTAGCGGCTAAAACAGCGGCTATGGCTGCCATGCGAAGTGTTTCATATTCTGCCATAATATCACTCACAATGGTATGTTGCCATGCTTTCTAGCAGGTCTTAATTCTTCTTTGTCAAGTAGCATTCCAAGTGCTTTGCACAATCTTTCTCGAGTTTGGTTTGGTTCAATTACATCATCAAGATATCCTAATGCTGCCGCCTTGTAGGGATTTGCAAACTTCTCTTCGAAATCATCGATCAGCCTTCCACGCTCTCCTTCCGGGTCTCTTGCATTCTGTAATCTTCTTCTGTGAATAATTTGGACAGCTCCTTCAGCACCCATTACCGCAAGTTCGGCACTAGGCCATGCAACGTTGTAATCTCCTCTGATGTGCTTTGATGACATTACATCGTATGCGCCACCGTATGCTTTTCGAAGGATTACCGTTAATTTTGGAACAGTTGCTTCAGCATACGCATACAAGAGTTTGGCACCGTGCCTGATTATTCCTCCCCATTCTTGGTTAGTCCCAGGTAGGAATCCAGGGACATCCTCTAGGGTGATTAGCGGGATATTGAATGCGTCACAGAATCTGACGAATCTTGCAGCTTTATCGCTAGCGTCTATGTCCAAGCATCCCGCCAAAATCTTTGGCTGGTTTGCTACGACTCCCACCGTTGAACCATTTAGGTGGCCGAATCCAACCACGATGTTTGCTGCCCAATTTTCTTGAACCTCTAAGAATCCGCCATCATCCAGTACTTCAGTAATGACATCTTTGACGTCATAAGGTCTGGTTGGGTCTTCTGGTACAATGGAATCTAGTTTATCACAAACCCTGTTAGGTGAATCAGCAGTTTTCTTTTGAGGAGGTTTTTCCATATTGTTTGAAGGTAGTAAATCTACCAAGTCTCTTGCTAAATCAATGGCTCCTTGGTCGTCTTCAGCAGTGAAGTGAGACACTCCTGACTTACTGCCATGAGTACTTGCTCCACCTAGGTCCTCGAATGAGACTTCTTCATTTGTTACTGTCTTGATAACTTCTGGACCGGTGATGAACATGTGTGCGGTTTTGTCTACCATAATTACGAAATCAGTAATTGCTGGTGAATATACAGCACCACCTGCACATGGCCCCATGATTACGCTAATTTGGGGTACAACTCCGCTAGCTCTCACATTTCTGAAGAAAATCTCTGCATAGGAACCTAGACTTGCTACACCTTCCTGTATTCTGGCACCTCCGCTATCATTCAGACCGATTACAGGTCTACCTGTTTTGAGTGCCATATCAAGGACTTTGCAGATCTTTAATCCGTGCATTTCACCAAGGCTGCCACCATAGACTGTGAAATCTTGTGCGAAAGCAAAAATCTCTCTCCCGTTTACTGTTCCATGACCGGTTACAACACCGTCTCCGGGGATGACATTTTTGTCCATATCGAAATCTCTGCATCGGTGCTCTACAAGTGCATCAATTTCTTGGAATGAGCCCTCGTCAAGCAGCATTTCAAGGCGTTCTCTTGCAGTCATTTTCCCTTTGTTGTGCTGTGCATCAACCCTTGCTTGGCCGCCTCCTGCTTCCACTCGAGCCTTTCTCGCCCGCAGGTCTCTGAGTCTCTCTTCGGTACCCGCCATGCCTTTCGCCAAACCGAGAAAAGATTAGACCGTCTTTATTGGTTTTGTGAGCATTTCTACACCGCAACCCCTTCATAGACGCCCCTCACACCCCCGGACATGAGCGGAAGGCAGCGCATTGTGATAGCCAAGCCGGGACTTGATGGGCATGACCGTGGAGCAAAAGTTGTTGCAAGGGCATTAAGAGATGGAGGCCATGAGGTAATCTACACTGGTTTGAGAAGAACTCCACAGCAAATCGTCCGGACAATTATGGACGAAGATGCTCGCTTTGTGGGACTATCTTCCCTCTCAGGTGCACATAGCCACCTTTTCCCGAAAATATGCGAACTACTAAGAGAATCAGGACTGAATGATGTTGTAGTATTTGGTGGAGGGATAATTCCAACCGAAGATCGTCCTCCTTTGTATGCATCTGGAGTTAGAGCGATATTCGGGCCAGGTACTCCGTCTGATGAGATTCTTAGGTTTGTCAATCAGGCATCAACAATGGATTGTGGTGTCGGCTCTGACAGCAGTTGGCATTGGGGTGAGTAATTGGACCGTAGGCTTCTCGCTAGGCAGTTATCTGCTATCGAAAATGGTGAGATGCAGGTTGATTATGTCGAAGGAGATGTCATTGCAATAACCGGTCCTCCAGGAGTTGGCAAATCCTGTATTCTGGATGCTATTTTACAGCGATTGACGCCTGAGAAAAAAATTGCAGTGTTAGCGGTAGACCCCACTTCCCCCCTAAGCGGCGGAGCATTACTTGGAGACAGGATTAGATTGAGTGTTCTTGACGACAAGATGAAATCCGATTCGATTTACTTTAGAAGCGTGGCAACAAGATCCTCAAGCGGTTCAATACCTTCTATAGTTAGAGACTTAGCGAGCCATTTAATCGACAATTCCTTCGATTTAATTTTCATAGAAACTGTTGGTGCTGGTCAATCTGAAATGAGATGTGCAGCGATTGCAAATCGAATAGTAGTTGTTGAAGGACCCGCAAGAGGAGATGGGATTCAAGCTGAAAAAGCAGGTTTGCTTGAACTGGCTGATCTGATAGTTGTAAACAAATCAGATTTGGAAGGTTCAGATAAAGTCGTAAACGATTTGACAATATCACTCGGGCTTACCACAGATCCACCTCCAATAATCAAAACCAGCACTGTAAATGGAGAAGGCTTGGAAGAACTAGCAAATTTGATTCCGAATCTTGAGGTGAGAAATTCATCAAAACGAGCTCGGCATAGACAACAATTAGTGATGGCGCATGAAAGCATTTTAACTCAAAATCCACAATTTGAGGCTATTCTTGACCGCATGTCTGAAGAAGGGTTAGCACTCGAAGATGCACTGAGGGAACTTAGTGAGTGAACAAGTTGAGTTAACAGATCCCGTGGATCATTCAGTTGGTGGCATGTATGGGCACCTATTTCGTAGAGTGTTTCATTTAGCAATGTCTTTCATACCATTAGTTTACTATGAGTTTGGTGAAAATATTGCAGATTATCTTTCGATAGAAGTAATGCAAATGGTTTCAGCAATTACTCTATTAATCGTTTTCAGTGAAGCGGTTAGGCTAAAATTAGGGATTACAATATTTGGACAGCGCGATTACGAATCACGACAAGTTAGCGCCTTAGCATGGGGTGGTCTTGCGGTTGGAATGACATTCCTAACTTTACCAGATTCACCTGAACTTGTTTGGCCGTTAATTTTGTCTTTATCTCTGGGAGATCCATTTTTGGGAGAAATACGAAGAAAAGGATTCGAGCCTAAACCTGTATTCGTTTATGGAACCATCTTTATCATGATGATTTGGATAGCATGTTACATACAACTCGGTACTCCTCTTTGGCTGGTATTTGTTATGGCTCCATTGTGTGTGGCTGCAGAGTGGCCAAGGCTTAGATGGATTGACGATAATGCGACCATGCTGTTGATTCCTTTATGTGCGGTAATTATGCTAGCACCATGGTTGTAGACCATTATGTTGAAATGGCTCCTAGTACCGCCATTGGATAGGTGAGACGCCATGAGTGACGAAGTGCCATCCCAGGACCCTCCCCAGAGTACCTATCTTTTGACATTCTTACTGTCCTTCGTATTACTAATGGTTACCTTCTTTGTTTACCCACTTTGGTAAGCAGAACCAAAGCAAGGTATCTTGAATGACTTGTTTCAGGGTATACTATGTGTGGTATAGGTGGCATGTTAGGTCAACCTGACCGTACAGTATTATCGCGCATGAATGATTTGATGAAACATCGAGGACCGGACGGTGCAGGAATCTTTTCTGACGACGATTGTGGTCTTGCTCACACAAGGTTAGCAATACTAGACATTTCAGGCTCTCCTCAACCTTTGTTTGGCCCAGGTAAAGTGGCTGTAGTAAATGGGGAGATTTACAATCATAATCAATTAAGGGATTCGATGTATTCCTATACCACTAATGGCGATAGTGAAGTTATTCTGTCATCTCATTCACGAAAGGGTGATGCGAGTTTTCATGCTGAGTGGATATCAAAGTTGGATGGTATGTTTGCATTTGCTCTTTGGTCGAATCAACAATTGATTTTAGCACGTGATCCGGTTGGAATCAAACCTCTGATGAGGACAATTGTTGATGACACTCTGTTATTTGCATCTGAGGCAAAAGCTCTGAGAGCACACGAATCTTATATTCCTGCAATAGATGATTTGGCTTTGAAAGCAAGGATTGCTTGGGAATATCCCCTTGACGCAACCACTCTGTTTGAGGGAGTACACCAAGTTCGTCCAGGTACTGTAGAGGTTTGGGAATTAGTTGATGGCTCTCCAGTAATGACTAGCATCTCAAGATTTGAGATACAGGAGGTTAAACCTGCACAATCATGGAATGATCCTGAAGCCTTACTAGAATCATTTGTAGTGAGTGTGAAAGACCGCTTGATGGCAGATGTCCCTGTAGGTATTGTCCTATCTGGAGGTTTAGATTCTAGCTTAGTTTGCGCTGTCGCACGTGAGGCTGCCCAGAGAGCACAACAACCGGTTCCAGCATGTTGGACTGTTGCTGAAAGCGAAGACAACCCTGATTGGAAAGCAGCCGAATTAGTAGCATCAAGCCTTGACCTTGAACATAATCAGTATCTCTTGGAAGAAGATTCGTTCAACTCAATGTTGCCAGATTTAGCCTGGCATGGTGAAGATCTAGATTTGACTGTACTCTTCTTCCAACCCCTATTTTCCAAAATGTCAGAATCAGTTACAGTTGGTTTGTGTGGTCAAGGTGCAGATGAACTTCATGCAGGGTATCCAAGGTACAGAGATTTGAATGCCCATGCTAATGAGATACAATCACGTTTGAATGATTTGAATTGCAACTTGACCAACTTAAATGGCCCAGAGTGGTGGGTAGAAGACCATTCTCCAGAATCTCATTGCAGTAGTTTGGAGAATTTCTTGCAATTTGAATTGGATCATGGACAATTATCTAACTTCCAATTACGTCTCGTAGATAGGCATTCAATGGCTCATGGTTTAGAGGTTAGAGTACCATTTTTGGGACAAAGTCATCGAGAAGCTGCAAACAAATTACCGATGGATTGGCGTTTGCCACCAAGTTTAGAAGAGAAAGCGGCTCTAAGAAAAGCAGCAGATTTGACACAATTACCTGCTGAAATAGTTAGACGACCAAAACTTCCTGCAGGTAGAGCGACATCTCCTCGTATGATTGACGCTGTGTTGAATGAACTTCAATCAAGAGTCGAGGGCATTGCTGCTAGACATCCTTCAATGGAAAAGGCGTTGCTAAAGCAACCTGACATTGCAGTAGGCTTGGGATTATTTGAGGCAATACATATTATTGATGGTGGCAGAAACCCCAAACACGGAGATGCAGCATCATTATTGGATGAGGTGATTGGATGACATTTGTTCACGACTTGACTCAAAGACTCGAAGAAAATCGAGATCTTATTAGCGAATGGATGGTGAAAAAGAGAGGTGAAGTTCCTATACCAATCTATGGAAGCGTCGATATCAGGGATGCTGGATGGAAAGTCGCAGTTGTTGATGCAAACCACTTTCCAGCAGGGTTCAACAATACTTCCATAGAAGATGAACCTCATTTAGCGGCACTTCTAAAAAATCACATAAATCGAAAGCATGAAGGATGTACTTGGGTGCATCTATATCCTGAATCTCACACCAGAAATCCTGGCTATGTTGAGAATGTTGCAACAATAAAACGCTTAATTCAAATTGCAGGATTTAGATGCACAGTTGGCTCTCCAGAATTAGAGAATCACGGTTCTCTAGACGGAATTACTGGGCCATTAAGATTGGATCCAGTTGAGGTCAATGGAGATGAGTTATTGGTTGATGGAGAGAAACCATGTCTTGTCTTACTGAATAATGATTTGACTGAGGGAATGGTTGGAGGCCTTGGTGCACATCAAGTCTCACCCCCTCCTCATATGGGTTGGCAGCGAAGGAGAAAGAGCGAACATTACGAATGTTTACAGTCTTACGTTGATGAAATTTCTGAAATTCTAGGAATCGATTCTTGGCACTTAATGACCTCATGGTTTGTATCACAAGACAAATGTTTGGAAAAAGAATCATGCAGGAAAATTTTAGCTTCAGAAGTAGATGAATTTCTCGCAAGGATTGCTGCAAAATATGAGTCATTAGGTATTGAAAGGCAACCTGTAGCGTTCATAAAAAACGATAGAGGAACCTATGGTTTAGGAATAATGGCAGTTACAAGTGGAGATGAATTGCTAAACCTATCCAATCGTAAATTCAAGCGATTGATGTACTCGAAAGGCGGTGTTGATGTTGAGAATTTCCTAATTCAAGAAGGAGTTCCTACCGCTCTTAATACAGAAACGGGTTCTCCAGTAGAACCGGTGGTTTACTTGGTTGATGGTGAAGCAGCATCTTGGTTTTACCGAATCAATCCTAAGAAAGGTGAAATGGAGAATCTAAACTCACCATCTGCAGAATTCAAACCTTACAGTGAAGTTGGAAAACAATTTGGAGAGCATGCCCATGGTTGGCATGCTTTGGTTTCAGAATTGTCTATGCTAGCGATGGGAGCAGAATCTCAAAAACAGATGGGGGATTAGTATGAGGGTTCATTGTTTAGGTGGGGGGCTGGTAGGCTCATTCGTAACCAGAAGGCTGGTTGAAGCCAAATTGGAAGTCCACCTTTACGATGTAGTTGAAAGAGATACTTCAGCGATTTTTCATCTTGGTGATGCTTTTTCTGCAGACCACAGTGCTGCTGATGTAATTGTAAACATGTTACCTGGGTCATTGGGTAATAGGATGACAGAATTGCTCAAAGATACGGGTCAAAGAATTGTAGATCTCTCATTTAGCGAATCAACTCCTGATGGACTACTCAATGTCGATAGCTCAATACTCTGGGATGTTGGAATCGCTCCTGGTCTCTCCAATATGTTGGTTGCTAAGGCTTATCGGGAACTCGAATCTTTAGATGAAGTTAGTATCAAGGTTGGTGGCAACCCACAACAACCTGATGGAGAATGGTCTTACATGGCTCCATTTTCTCCTCATGATGTTATTGCAGAATATACTCGTCCTGCAAGGGTTATCGAAAATGGAGATCAAATTCAGGTTGAAGCGATTAGTGACTTACATTCAATCGATGCAAATGGAAGGGAAATGGACGCATTTTTGACAGATGGATTACGGTCATTGCTCAGCATGCCAGCAAAAAAAATGGGAGAGTATACCGTACGTTGGCCAGGGCATATTCAGAAATATCAGGAAAGTGAATTGAATCCAGATGAACTTGTCAGTGCATGGAAGATGGATAATTCTCGTCCCGAATTTACTTGGATGGAAGTCTTTGTTAAATCCGGTAATAAAACAAGAACTTGGACAATCGAGGATTTAGGAAAGAATGGTGATTCCAGTATGGCTAGAACTACTGGTCTTGTAACGGCGTGCTGCGTTACTGCATGGTTAGATCGTCCGAATATGTTTGAATCTGGAGTATATGCACCGGAAGATTTGCCCGATGATGTAATCGATTCAGTTATCGACGTAATGCGCTCAGAAGGGGTATCAATCGAATTACAATAATGGTGATTTGTTAATGCAGCGAGTCTTAGTTTACGCATTGACGATTGGTATAGGACTCTATGTCAGTGCGGAATATGCAGAATGGCCAGTAAATATCTGGTGTCTTGGATTATTTGGTTGGTTATTCAACAATGCAGAGCGTAAAGAAAGAATCGAGATGTTGACGGTACTAGCATTTGCTACACCAATGGAACTATTCTTTTCAGAGGTATGGCTGATTTACGAATATCAGCGTGGTCTAATGCCTCTATTCGTTCCAGTTGGTCATTGGTTTTTGTTTGATGCAGGACGCAGAATTAGTCAGTATTTGCCTTCAAGACATGCAATGCTAAGTTTAGCTCCTTTTGTTCCATTAGTTGCTTATGGTTTGTGGACTGGTGGAGATACATCTGGTATATTTTTGCTAATTTTAGTGCTAGCCTTCACCAAATGGGGCCCGCAACCAGCCCTGTATGCAACTATGGCTTGGGCTGCCTTACTAATGGAATTGTGGGGGACCTATCTGACAAATTGGACCTGGGCAAACGAAGTACCATGGACTGGATTAACCGCATGGAATCCTCCATTATTGGTTGGAGCATTTTACTGCCTAGGTGATTGGTTAGTGAATATTTCAGTAGAGAAGTTTGAATGTGAGTACCCTTTGGAGGCAATTGAATGACCTCTCGTGAGGATTTGGCTAAGCGACGTGAAGCTGAAGCGGAGCGTATCGCAATTTCTCTTGCAAGGCAGAAAGGTGAGAGAAGGTCTACAATCAAAGGCGGTGAGGGTACAGTTGCATGGGTTACAGAGAACTTGTGCATTGGCTGTGATCAGTGTACAATAGTTTGTGATGATGATGCAATTGAATTGTATTTCAAGGAGATGGCATCACCCCTTCTCGAGGTTCCTAGCAATAGAAAAGCCAAGATTATTCGAGATGAATGTACGGGTTGTCGACTTTGCGTCCTCGCTTGCCCAACAGATGCTATTACGATGATAGATAGGTGATTATATGTCAAAACAACCAGAACACGAAGGTGCACAGAGATTTGGAGGAGAATTTGGTCCAAATAGAGGAGAGAACACAACAGGTGTTTCTCTTTCAACATTCAAAACTTTAGTTTGGGTTTCGAACATTGGTGGTTTACTGTTAGTGGTATTCGCACTTGAATTCCTATTTGTCCAACAAAAGTTCGGTATGGGACTTGGATTCTTGATAGCAGGAGTTATCGTAGCGCTATTCCCATCAAACTATGAAATTAGGGGAATGGAAGAAGAAGAATCTTCTTGATCACTTAACTTGAAAACTTTCGCCACAGGAAGGGCATTTAACGCTACCTTTGTAACCGCTAGGTACCTTCAATGGTGAGTCACAGTGAGCACAATTAATTACAATCTTTGCATCTACTTCTTTTTTCTCCGCCCCCCACATTAGTGGTATTGGTGATACAGTATCTACCATATCAAAAACAGTCCTGAGATAATTTGGAGAACCTGCTCTGAAGTTTGACGGGTCTGCAGTTAGAAGTGGCATTGCAACGATTAACATACAGAATGCTGAGCAAGTTAAGGACAATTCAAGTGGCCAAACCCCACCCATCCCAACTGATAATGGGCCGAACTCGTCATGGTATGCAAGTGATAAGGCTCCAGAAATCAATAGCGTTATGAGAGTTACCTGTAAACCAATCTTGTATCCTTGAATCGATAAGATACCTCCAAAGATAAATGATAGGCCAATAACGAGTGCGAAAAATGATTCTTCTGCTTGCCACTCGCTAAACAGCATGGCCATAACTACTCTGAAAAACCCATAACAGACAATTCCAAATCCAGTAATTTGAACAACATTAGTTGTGTTGTTTGTAATGAAAATTTGCTGAGGTAGACCGCCATACATTTGTTGTTGATTCAATTGTATGTTTTGTTGAGGGATCGAAATTGTTTGAGGTTCTTTTGATTCATCATCTTCCATCAATCTAATGACAACTTCAGCCTTGCTTCCACTGACCTTCAGACCTCTGTCTTTACACATAGTCTTGAGCTCAAGTAGCGTATGACTATCATAGTCCATGAACAGTATTTATGGTTGCTACTTTTCAAGTTTGACCCGATTTTTCATCCAAGTGCTTGATTATGCTTCTACTGAAAAATCTACAGAACATTGAGAGAATTGAGTTGTTGCATCTGCAGCAAGCGATTTCTTCGCTTCAACTTGGCGTGCTAAGAATGATACGACATCTAGAATTTCGATGTCATGCCTTTCATCGCCTTCGAATTTCAAACATTCAAAGTGTGATACACATTTTGGACAGGCCGTGATCATCATGTCAGCACCCGTGTTACGGATTTCTTCCATGCGTGAAACTCTCAATGCTCTTGCATTTTCGTTACATGACATCATGCTAGAAACTCCACAGCACATTGCGTCTTCCCCATGATGCTCCATCTCAACTAATTCAACACCCTCGACTCCTGCAACCAGTTCTCTTGGTTCATCATAGATTCCCATCTGTCGACCTAGTCTACATGGGTCGTGATATGTGACAGTAAGGTCGTTTTCTGCTTTCATTTCCATGTCGAATCCATTCTCGATTAGGAATTCAGTGGTGTGCATGACTTTTACACCTTCAAGTTCATAGTCACGTGCAAATGTTCTGAAACACTCTGCACAAGAAGATACTAGTGTATCGATTCCAGAGGCTTCAATCTTCTTTTGGTTGTAAGCCTTCAGCTTCTCGAATACTTCGTCAAGACCTTGCCACTTTTGATCGTGTCCACAGCACTTCAGGAAATCACGTCCGAGGTAGGAAACGTCGCTTCCCATTTCCTCGAATAGTGTGAATGCAGCAGTTGTGGTTTCACCTAGGTCCATTGAACCTTCATTCAGGTGGCTGAAGACCATCTCTTGGTCTAGATAGTCGACACATCCTGGATAGTATCCAATGTTTGAATCAATTGGATAATCTTCTACTGATACAAAGTCAGCATTGCTTTCTTCTTCAGCTTCAGCAGCAAGAACTGCTTGAAGAACTGTATGCGGAATCTCCGCTGCTGGGCCTCCAACAATTAGAGAGCGGCGAATGTCAACATATGAGTCATAGTCGACCAATTGAGGACATGCGTTAGTACAAGCAGTACAGGTCAAACACGAGTAAAGCGGGACACCATCGTCCTCATTATTCCAAGAGTTGTAGATAATATTCAATTTGTCACCTGCATTGAATAGTCTAACCGGACATGCGTCATCACAAAGGTCACATCCGTAACATTTGTTCATCTCAAATTCATATCCACGTGCCATATTTCGAAGAACTACGAAGGTGATAGCACCAGCAGTAATACAAGGGATAAACATAGCATAAGTCAACTTTGCATCTAGTGCCAGTGGGTTTGTGTGATATGTTGGATTAACAATTACTCCCATACTGTCTCCTTCTAGAGCAAGATCGACTGAGTTCGATAGATTGACGGACATCCCTGCCAGTCCATTGCCAGCATCATCGTCGTACAATAGTAGGGGCTGGAAAGCTTGGATGGTGAATAGTGTCTCGACTGTGACCGTGTTGTTAGTCTTCAATCCATCAGTCGATTCGACTTTGAACTCGTAATCATAGAGACCAGAATCAAGTTCTATTCCTAGTTCACCAGTGTTACAATCGGTGTCTATTACGACATCTCCGCTGCTTCTTTCGGTAATCACTAGGCTAGATTGAATCATGCTTGAAGTAGAGTCTCCTCCGTCTATCAAAACCTCACTTGCTCTTGTAGCACATGTCGCATCGACAGGGACGGTTTTGAAGTCATTATCTTCGGGCCAATAGTCATCGGTAATAGTGAATGTTCCACTTGACCATATTTTCTCATCTGCAGTGTAATTTTCTATTCCATT
>CAXGTB010000027.1:0-12365 GCA_964012565.1 uncultured euryarchaeote
TACACTTGCAGCGGTTGAATCACAGTCGTCATCTGAATCTTGAACTCCGTCTCCGTCAGTATCAACGAATGGAGGCGGACATCCATCGCCACCCTCTCCATTCTCAATTCCGTAGACTCCAGGGCATTGGTCTCCAAGATAACCTGAACTATTGTCACCAAAGCCGTCTTCGTCTTCATCGACCCATTGGCTTTCGTCTAGAGGAGCGAAATCGTTCAGATTTGACCATCCATCGCCATCTAGGTCAGCACAACCGTAGCGGTCGCCAGTACTTTCACCGTACTTGTCAGGACAATCATCAACGATTCCATCTCCTGTATCAGTTGTGTTGAAACCGTCTCTATCTTGGTCATTTGCCCACAACTCTTCTTCGTTTTGGATGCTGAAATCATCTCCCATTAGGTCATTGTTGAGAATTTCCAATTCATTGATTGCTTGGTCCATGTTTATCATAACATGGCATGAGTAAATTCCAGAAGCTGTTGATGAATTAATGAAAGTCGAAGACGATCTCTCCAGTGCTAATTGTCCGTATGTTGAGTAGGTGCTAGTTGTAGCGGAATCAAGTTGCTCTACAACAGTACCAGTTTCATCTACAAGGTCTAAGCTCCACATGAAATCTCCAATTGCAGGTCCACGAAGGTTGTGAATTTCGAACGAATAGAACAGTTCCTCGTTACTAATCATTTCACTGCCACAGGTCAGATTGCTTACAGCCAAATCTGCTTCGGCCGGTGGCAAAGAATTGATTGAAATATTGTAGTATCCTTCTGCTCCAGCAGAATCGATTACCAGAGTGAAAGTTCCATCCATTCCTTCATACATCATATCGTCCATTGAAGTCCATTCTGTACCATTCCATCCTGACACCATGTTGCTTTCTTCGTCGTACAAATTTGCAGTGAATGGCATGCCCATATCCGGGGAGAACATTACGTGAACGTTGGTGTAATCTTCCAGATTAAATTGGTATGAGTCCGAAGAATCTTGCCCATCGAGACAACCTTGGCCTGCCTGTGTTGGGTTTGCACCCAGAATCATTGCGTTCGAGAGATCAGATCCTGCATCAGTTCCGGTTCCCGCATCCGAGTGTCCAACACAACTGAACGGAGCAGTGTAGCCTGCAGGGCTTCCAATTAGGAGTCTGTATGTTCCCGCTCCGCCAGATTCTAGCCAGGAAGTTGATCTGTTAATCATTAGAGTGTATGTTCCAGCAACTCCTTCACTACTTGTTCCAATTGTTGAAACTTCAGCATCGGAGAACCAAGAAGTATCGGAATCAACTCCATTTCCGCTTGAATCGACAATTGCTAAGTTAGCAGCTCCTGAAGGAGGGTCGACCAGAGTTACATTGAGGTTCTGTCCAGCATTCAGAGTGATTGTGTAATAATCTGCGGTATCACTTGAGTCCATACATCCGCGATATTCTGCGTCAGCATAGTTTCCTAAGTCTAATGCTCCCATGGTGTCATTTCCAGCATCTCCTCCCATCCCAGCATCATTTTGCGATGCGCAGGCTGTTTCTGCATTTCCAACTGCGAATTGTCCGCTTCTAGATTGCTGATTATTATCTTCGTCTCGCTCTAAGATTAGATCGTCTTGATCGGCGACAACATACAGATAATACTCGCCTTCAACTATGTCAGCAGGGATTGTAGAAGTAATTGTAACGCTGGTGTTTGTATCCATTGGTATACCGCTTGTAGTGGTACTTCCAATTTCATGGTCGTACCATTGGACTCCAGTGTTAACTGATAAAATAGCGGTAAGCGCAACACTAGCGACACCGTCAACAGTTCCTTCGTTTTCTAGGACTGCTGTTACATCGAATGAATCACCCGGTATGCCACTTCCAGCACTAGTAACAGTGTCTATTGTGTAATCTGGAGCAGGAATACTTTGGTTAGTCCATACATCTAGTGTATAATTGGAGAGTCCAGAATAGTGAGAGACATTGATGTAATACGTGCCTCCAACTCCCTCATAATCAGTTAATTTAGCAGTTGCAGTTTCAGGGTATGATGAAGTGTATCCTCGGTCAACTTCTGAACCGTTTGAGAAGTGAATGAAAACATCAAGGTCCGATGTTTGGTCTTCAGCATCCAACTGAACTTCCATGAAATATCCAGATGGCACATCAAACGCGTAGATGTCATCGCCATCTGATCCGTCCATACATCCCGTGTAAGTTGCAGTAATGTTGTTGCCCATGTTGGTTGCATTTGCTTGGTCATTTCCAGCATCTGCACCTAGGCCAGCATCATTTTGCGTAGCGCCAACAAGGTCTTTACAATCGTTTCCGATCACCATTTTGTCAGGAGATGCCATGTTATTGTTAAGTTCATCAGATTCTGTGATATTACCATAGCCGTCAGCCCATATTATCCAGTGGTAGGAATCATTTGTGATGTTGATTGGTATGGTTACGGTTGTACTTGTATTTCGAGAAGCGCCTGCGGCTAAATCAGCCTCTACAGACACATCATCCAATATTGTATCAGAAGCATCGTATGATGTATCGGTTGATAGAATAAAGAAAACATCGAAAGCCCCGGTTGTAGCAGTAGAGTTGTTTGCGAGGTTTTCTACTGTGTAGTTAACGGCGACAGAATCGCCAGCTTGAGCCTTTAGAGGGGCTTCGACCATTGAGATTGTCATGTCAGGTTTAGGTGTGGAATTGTTTGTCCAAACTCTTAGAGTATATTGTCCGTCACCAGAATAAGCGTTAATGAAAACATAGAATGTAGTTGCATTTCCTTCAAGGACGGTTCCTGCAGTGCTAACCTGTTCTAGCGGGTCATTGTACTCTGAATAATCGTAAAATGTGGTTTTCGTAGCGTCCACTAGGTACAAGTCAAAATCGGCCCCAGTTGGAACGACCAGTTCAACGTCTACTTCTTTTCCAGCAGTAGTGGTAATACTGTACAAATCTTCAGGGTCTGCAGAATCAACACATCCACTAACTCCAGAGGGACCGTTAGTTGGATCTGTTCCGAGGCTTTTAGCGGTGGCACTAGTATTTCCTGAGTCGCCAGCAGTCCCGCCATCTGTTTGTACAGCAGGACATGCGGCTCGTCCAGATGCACCAGTGTCAACCCTTGGCCCTACAGAATCGAGAGTTTTAGCTGGAAAATCAAATACAGCGGGCTCATTGAACTCTTTTCCTTGTTCAATCTCCTTTTCATAATCCGCAGTAGCAAGCGGCGTTAAGGTCATCATAATCATTAGGCTGGCAAGAAGGATTGTACGTGTACGCATGGGCCCTCAACAGTATAGCGTGGCACTAGTCCGCTATCAAACTACGGATTGCATATGTATGAGCATTTTTTGATAACAACCCAACTTAAGCAACGACTGGAGCCGCAGAATTGACTTCATCAGATACTCCTGCAGCATATCGCTCAAAGTTCTCATTGAACATCGAGGCCAACTTATCAGCTGTCGCATCATAGACTGATTCATCTTCCCATGTTTGCTTTGGAATGAGTACTTCAGAAGGGACCCCTGGACATGTTTTTGGTACTTCGAATCCGAATCTATCATCAACAACATACTCTACATTATCTAAATCTCCATCTAATGCAGCGTTTAGCATTGCACGAGTATACTTGATCTTCATTCTGTTTCCAACTCCGTAGGATCCTCCAGACCATCCAGTGTTGATCAGCCAAGCGGTCGAGCCATGTTCGGCCATTTTGCTCGATAGTAGGTCGGCGTAAACTCCAGGATGCATTGGCATGAAAGGTTCGCCGAAGCAAGCGGAGAAGGTAGCTTGTGGTTCTGTAACTCCGATTTCTGTTCCAGCAACCTTTGCTGTGTAACCAGAAATGAAGTGGTAAGCGGCTTGTGAAGGCGTTAATCTGCTAATAGGCGGCAGAACTCCGAAAGCGTCGCAAGTCAGGAAAATCACATTTTGAGGGTGACCGCCTTTGCTGTCCATGGTTCTGTTCTCAATCGCTTCAATTGGGTATGAACCTCTTGTATTCTGAGTCTTACTGGTATCGAAGAAGTCAGGAATTCCGTTGGAATCGACTACTATGTTTTCTAGAACAGTTCCCTTTTGTTGTGTAGTTGCAAAAATTTCAGGCTCATCTTCTTCTGAGAGATTGATAAGTTTGGCATAACATCCGCCTTCAAAGTTGAATACGCCATTTGCTCCCCATCCATGCTCATCATCACCGATAAGAGCCCGTTTTGGATCGGCAGAAAGTGTAGTTTTTCCAGTACCCGAAAGCCCGAAGAAGATAGCAGTGTTCTCACCATTGGTGTTCGCAGAACAGTGCATAGGTAGAATTCCCTTTTTCGGTAAAATGAGGTTCATTACACTGAAAATAGATTTCTTGATTTCACCAGCATACCTTGTGCCACCGATAATAACTTCACCCAATTCGTAGTTTACGATGACGAAGCATTGTGAGTTTAGAGAGTCATCATTGGCTTCAAAGTGTGGTGCATGATATACTGTAAATTGTGGCGTGTGAGTTTTTAGTTGCTCAGAACTAGGTCTTACGAACATGTTTCTTGCAAATGCGTTGTGCCAGGCGTTTTGATTGATTACTCTAATCGGCAGTGCTTCACTCTCTTCGGCGCCACAATACAAATCTTGCACAAATAATGAATTTCTTTGAGACAGATAATCGATAACCTGAATCTTCAGTCTGTCAAATACCGCTTTATCGGTAGAGATGTTTACGTCCCCCCAATTCACATCCTGATTTGTTGTAGGTTCATCGACAATGAATTTGTCATTCGGAGAACGCCCTGTTCTCTCACCAGTTTCAGTAACTAAGGCTCCATCAGATGTTAAGAATCCTTCTTCTCTTTCAACAGCCAAGTCGATTAGAGTCATGTTGTCAAGATTCCAGTAAACTGTGGCATCAGTCACAATTCCGCTCTCTGCAAGGTCGCCCGATGGGGCACCTATCACATTCGCCATGGGCTCGTCGACCCGCGCCCGCTCTTTGTCCCTTGCGGTTCGAAAATAGGTCAAATAAGTCTAATTCTAGAGATTTTTGTCCTCCGAAGGGAGAGATTGAAAGGCATTTGTAGCAGAGCACCGACCATGGAGAAGGAGGCTGAAGATGAAATCCTCTCCAAAAGAAACTTCGAAAAAGACTCAGGAGTAAATCTTGATAGTTTCATAATCGAATCAGCATTTGAGGAAGAACCCTCTGAAAATACTGAGGAAGTAGAAGAATCAGAAGTTGACATCGCCGTAGGGGAGTTGGCAGAAATTTTCTCTCATGGAGATTTACCAAGCCGGATAAATAGAGATGGAACAGTCAAAGATGCCCCTGAGAAAGATAGTGTAACAGAATACGCTATGGAGGGAGAAAAAAGATTGCATTACGGTCTAATGATTTCGATGATAGTCGTCTGGTCAGCAATAGGCACAATCGTTGGCACTTCACCCATCCTAAGCCACACAATATCAGCAGCAGGACTACTGTTTATGGCAGGTTTTGGAATGTGGCTGGGGGAGATTTGGATCCCCAGAAAAAGTATGCATTTACTCGGCGTAACATGGGTAATAATCTCGATGAAAATTCTCTACGGTCTAGCAATTTCGATGTATACGTGGGATTGGATAAGTTCTACTCAACTAGGAGCTTCCTTGTTGGGGTTAGTCGCCCTAAACATAGCGATTGCACAACATCATGATGAGGATGCAATCGCCACTCAAGCAACACTTGTATTATTGGCGATAGGTTCTGTCGCTGGTGGGCCATACGGAGAGGAAGGCATTGCTGTAATGATTGGTGCAGGAACCTTGCTATTCCACGCCCTGGCATATCTTAGAAACTCAGGAAATTTGGCATCACTCGGTATTGCAGTATCCTATCTGTGGATCGGCTTACACGCAATCAGTAACGATTGGATCATCTTTGGAATAGAAGTGAAACCGTTTGACGATGAACTGTTGTTATTCTTGCTAATGTTTGGCGTCACAGGAATAAATGCTGTAACGGCAACTAGATTTGCGAAAGCAGAGAACTGGTTTTCTTCCGCATTCAAAGCAATGGGACTTGGTAAGCCCGGGCTTTGGTCAGTTTCGGTAGGATTGGGAATGATTGGCGCATTGTTAGCAATTGCTTCAAATCGCCTTGAAACTGGTTATGCTTTGGCTCAATTAATTCTGCTACTTTCAGCATTTACTCCATCTTATCTTGTCGTGAGAGGAGAGTCTTGGCAAAGACTGCAACGCTATGCATTGTGGCCCGCTCCAATCTTACTGGGAATTTTGATTCTGATGGTTAGGGGCATAATCGATACGCCATTTTCTGAACCATGGTCAATTTATGCAGCCTTTAGTGCAGCAATTACCACATTTGCCATTCTGAATCATCAACACGCCGTTTCAGATCACGTACTTTGGATAGGTTCGATAATTATCGTAATATTACTTACATTGCTAATACCGGCAGAAGAGGAAGGAATGGCTAGGACACTTTTAGCATGTCAAGCCTTAGTTTGGATTGGTTTAGCAGTATTGGCCATACAAAGAAACTCTCCATCTTTAGCGGGAACCGCCACATTAGTTCCTTGGATATGGCTAGTATTCTTTGCAAGTAACTTGGAGAGCCGAATAATTTCAGTTGATATTCTTCCGATGAATTTCTCTGAAGTTGACTTATCGCTTTACCTAATATTGTTGATTTTGATTCAAATCCCTCTCAATTTCAAATTGGGAGAAAGCGGTGTAAATCTTGCTGGGCGATTGGTTGGAATGTCCGAATTAAGCGCTAGGCTACGAGATAGTGGCACGATGCGCCTTTGGAATATCAGCTTCATCACAATCCTTTTCTCAATGTTATTCATTACCAATCCAGGGACAGTTCCCGCGTATGCAATGGTTGCGGTAATGGGCTCACTATTGATCTATCATTCGATTGCAATGAGAATGGATAGGCACCAGGGTACTCCCAAAACCATTCTCGTCTCTTGGGCAATTGCTGCCTTAGTACTACAATGGAGATTTGGATTCGCTGCATTTTGGATTGCATTACTGGGAATTTCATCAGTATTGATTGTTAGTTGGTCTGAGGAGAATGCAAAGAGATTGAATGAGGGAGAAAAGATATCTCATCAAGCGATTATGCCTGGTAATTTGATTACTATCATACTAGGATTCATTGCGGTTATGCTGATGCTTATTGGATTAAATGAGCCATTAAATTCCACACTAAGTTATGGAGAAAAATTCCCCAACGATACAACCAACCTTAGATTTGCAGGCATAGCAGCAATCTCTACTGTATGCGGCCTATATCTTCCTCGGGCATCTTCTCTTGATAGGCTCCTTCCATCTGCTATTTCCAGCATTGCAGTAATTGTAACAGTCGGTCTTGCAGCAGTAAGTTTGGAAGATAATATGACTCTTTATCTAGCGGGATTAAGCTTCGTTTTAACCGGGGCATGGTTAGCCGCTCAGGGAGAAATACGTTCTAGATTAAAGCAAGTTTCTCAAAGAGAACAAAGATTGGAGAAATATCTTGCTAGACAAGAAATGAAGTCTCAATTAAAAGAAGAATCAGAATCCTCACAAATCAAGATGATTGATGCAGAACTTTTGCAATTGGCTGAGTTACAAGAAAAGAGATCTAAGCGCAGGTCATCATCTGGAGATTATGATTTAGTTGTGGGTGATATTCATCACAAGCCAACTATCGTATTGTCATTCATTGGTGTTACAATTCTTGTTGGAGTCTTCTTCGCGTGGACTAGCGGCGATTCACTGCCAGTAATTGCCGTAGCATCCTTCGTCTCGGTTTTGTTCATTGCAATCGCTCGCTGGAGAGCAGACCAAGTCAATTTGCAACTACCAGATATTATGGGAATTGAATCACCAGTAGCAATAACAATGGCTGGACTTACCCTTATTCAAATCGCAGGACGTCTCGGTGATTCTAACGTAGTAATTCAACACCAGTGGGAAATCCTCGTACTTCTTAGTGCGTTGGTTATTTTAGCTGGAATTTCACTTCTTGGCAGAAAAGATCTCGGATTAAGAATACCATCGGTATTAGAGGGAATAGTTCTACTCTTGGTGGTATCAAGAGTACTTACTTCATTGATGGGAGTGGATAGTATTCAATTGACACCAACATTCAGTGACGAGTTGTCCTGGGTGGTCCCTGTGATTTCTCTGGAAGTATTCCTTATAGGGGCAGTACTGCTCTTTGAATGGGTTGAATCACAAAGAATAAAACGCGGGCTTGGCGACCATAGAGGAGCAATTGGTAGGATTATTTGGGCGGTAATGACAATTACAATATCGTTTGGAGTTGCGGGCTTTTTGGTCAGTATTTTCGCTATGAAGAACGCTATCAAATGGGTTCAGCCAGCAGTGCCAGTTTGTCTAGCATTATTCCTGCCAATTAGTTGGAGTGCAATTGGTGAATGGATTAGTGTAATCAATGAAACAACGGGATTATTCATGATATTTATCGGAGCAGTTGGCCTAGCATCGGCAATATTTTGTGTATTGAAGGAGAATCAAGTATGGATTTCTTCAGGATTGTGGGTTGGCCATCTGTTGATTCCTAGTGGTGCGTTTGGTTATTACGAACACACAACGGTATTGATGATGGTACTGATGCTTGCAGTTTCTACAACATCTTGGTTAATCGGTGTAGTAACATTACGAAGAGGTTGGCGAGTATTTGGCGCCATTGATTTAATTTTAGCATGGATTGTTGCTGGAATACTGATGCTGTCTGGGGCGACATCTCTCATGCTACTAGTGATGTTAATGGCTACCGCAACATTGCTTGGTCTTGTAACATGGCTGGGCCAAAAATACGAAACAGAGATCGCAAAAACTTAGTTGACTAACTCTTTTTGTAGAGTAGCGATAATTTGTTCGATTGTTTCCAAGGCTCTAGATGGGTCAGTTTCAGGTACAACTCTTAGGGAAACATTGGTTTTTGCTTGAGTTCCTGAATTTCTAACTCCAATCGAGACTGTTTCATTTTCTAGTAGCATTAGGTTCGCTTCACCAACTAGTCCACTTCGCTTCATTTGTCCCAGATGTTTGTTTGCAATATCCTCAATTCTATCTGCAAGTTGATTATTTCCAGTCCACCTTTCCCTTACAGAGGGGGAAATCGAAATCCTTCGCTTGAATCCCTTTGAGAACGGCAGATTACGCTCTTTTCGCGACATGGCACAAAGTACAGCGATCATACTTGCAACGCCATCTCCAACCAAACAACGACCGCCGTTTGGATGGGGGGCAGACATTACCAAATGGCCCGAATCTTCGACTCCAAGTACTCGCACAGTTTTGCTTCGAAGAGCTTTAGAAAGCCACCTATCGCCAACCGCAGTTTGAGAAAAATCAACAGAAGCATCCAATCTATTCAGAGATGCTGCTAGAGCTAAATCAGATTCTATGCTTGCGGCTAGATGCCATTCACCACTTGCGGACCGCAGAATATGGTCTGCCATTTCATCACCATCGACAACTCTGCAACCATCGGCTGTAGATTCGATTAGTAAGCATCTATCACCATCGCCATCTAATGCTGCACCAATGATTTTTCCCGCATCAGACCTTTCCAGAGATTTGATCAGAAAATGCTCATGTTTAGCAGCTTCATTCCAGGTCCATGAATCGGTAGGGCTGAGTTCTCCTGCACCACAGTTTTCGTTTAGTGCATTGGCCTGTCTAGAAACCTCTTTTGCTTCAACTCCTAAATCATTCAATAACCCAACTAACCACTCGCTCGCAGCACCTTTTGATGAATCAACCAATATTTTCATTTGAACTGGAATTGCAAACATCTCACTAAATTCTGCCATTCGAATTTGGAGTAAGTTTTGGTGAGCAGAGTCAGCATCAAATACAGAATCAGGCATTCTCAAAGGAATTAGATCACTAAGGTCAACCTCTCTTTCTTCAGCAGCCAGTTGAGTTATCAATTCTGAAACTTCTAATTCGAGTTCTGGATAAGTTTTGAACCCAGTCGAATCAAATACTTTGATTCCAGAATCAGAAACCGGATTATGGCTTGCTGTAACCATGCAACCTAATGCAGAGCCCGTTTCCAAGATGGCGTTGTGAAGTCCAGGAGTTGCACAGATTCCCCCGTGTATTACTTTGCAACCTCCTAAATGTAGGCCGACGGTTAATGATTCGACAAGTTCAGAATTTCTAGGTCTGTTATCCCACCCAATAATCACATTTGAGCCAACTTCTACTGTCCGAGACAGAGCCTCTCCGACAAGACGCATTAATCTCGCAGAAATCGTTCTGTCATCCAATAGTTGGGAAATTGCCTCTTCATCACTTTCTGGAGAATCGGCAACTTCACCTCGAATACCATCAGTGCCGAATAGCATGGAATCACCCTATTCTTGAATCTGCATCATGTATTCCAGTAACCGTCGTGTTTGGGTTAACCATACATCTCGGTCCAAGAACAACTCCCGGATTAGTTACTGCATTGCAACCAAGTTGTGAGTCTTCTCCGATTATTGCACCAAACTTCCTCAATCCTGTGGGGACTCTCTCGCCATTTATTCGAGTATTCACCTCTCCACCATCATTTCTCAAATTTGATAGTTTTACGCCGGCTCCAAGATTTACATTTGGCCCAAGAACAGAATCCCCAACATAGTTGAAGTGGGGTGCTTTAGCTCCAGGAAGCAGGATACTGTGTTTTGTTTCAGTTGAGTGCCCAACAAGTGAGTTGGCGCAAATCCAAGAGTATTCTCTAATGTATGCGCCGTGCCTTAAAGTAGCTCCAGGCCCAATATATGAAGGCCCGATAATGTGTACTCCCGGCTCGATGATTGCAGAATCATCGATGTGCACCTCACCTTTAGAGGAATCAATACTTACTCCCTCTCTGTGTAATTTTCCAACATCCTCAAGCATATCTGTCATTTGACCTTTCAGAGTTGGCAATACCGACCAGACCGGGCCATTAGGAAAGCACGGCTGACGCCCCACAGATTCGTCCAATGATGGCCATAGATCTTCGGCAGCAGGGGCGCTCATCATGACAGGCGACTACGAGCAGCGATTTGACCTTTTCAGGCTACGCTGTAAATTCTCTTACCGGTTGAACGGTCTAGAGTGAAGCCTACGATGTTCTTTAGATATCTAGGAATGAAGAAACCAACCTTTCTGGAGGTCAATCCATGATTTCTCATACGAAGGGTGTTCGAAAGATGATTTACGATATCGGCCGCAGAGCACCCAGGGTTTCTGGAGACGTATTCAGTAATCTCCATCTTCAATCTCTCGAGTCTTGCGCTTTTTTGTGAGCCCATTCCATTCATGTAATGTAATACGCTACCGGAATATATTGACGTAATTCGGGCAATCCCCGGGGGCCCGTTTGAACTAATTGTAAGAAACTCAGAAACCCTCACTCAGTTTGAGCTAGCAACATCTTGGAATTACATTTGAGTTATATTATTAACAATTCACCCATCCGTATTAACATGGGCAAACCGCTAATGCCGTTTCTGGTAGTTTGCATCTTGCTGGCATTTCCACTCGCTGGCTGTACCGAAGAAGTAGTAGAAGAGCGTAAAATAGACGCTGAAGAATTGGTGGAAGTTGAAACCCCGTGTTCTATTCCTTCTACTCCAATCAACCAGTCAATGACCGTGATTTCAGTTAACGGAGATGAGAGGTATTTCCGTTTAACCGCCCCTAGTTCTGATGCTGGAACAAAATTACCAGTTATCCTAGCCTTCCATGGCGGTGGTGGTGCTGAAGAGGATTTCCAGCAGCAGGATGAATTTGATGAATTGGCAGAACAAGAGAAATTCATCATGGTGTATGTCATTGCTGAAGAAGATAGAACCGCTTCTGAGGGTGAATGGTTCCTTAATAGCGCTGCAACTTCAAGGGATGACAATGATTTTGCAGAAATGATTGTCGATGAATTATCAAAGGTATATTGTGTAGATCAGGATAGGTTGTACGCAATTGGTTATTCATTGGGCTCGATGTTTACTTACGAAGTAGCGTGTCAGTTGAACAGTAGATTTGCAGCAGTAGCATCATTTGCTGGAACAATGCCAGTTAGCCCTCAATCTTGCGATTTATTTGGAAGCATGGCTGTTATGCACATACATGGCAAACTGGATTTAATTATCGATTATGATGATGACTGGGATTGGAAGGATGGCGAGCATGAAGGAGTTGGAACAATGAGCAACATTCCTGGAATGATTGACTATTGGGCTGAAAAATCAAATTGTCAAAACGAAAATTCACACTATCACTTGGATATTGAGCACATAGTCCACAGCGATTGTTCAAACGGTGTTCTAATCGAACATTATGGACTAGAGTTTGGCGGCCATACTTGGCCAGAAGATATTGCTGGGACGGATACTTACCA
>CAXGTB010000028.1:0-12355 GCA_964012565.1 uncultured euryarchaeote
GATCAAAGCAAAGTTCCACATCCTCCGGTTGAGCAAACTCTCCAGATGTTAGGTGAGCGAAGAGAAGGAGATGGCGAAGTAGTATTCATTCATCTAAACCACACTAATCCACTATGCAGAGATGAGACTCCTGTAACCGAATTAGGCTGGAAAGTTGGCAAAGAAGGAATGTCATTCAGCCTCAGTTAAATCATAAGATACGAGTTTAGTATACTGTATCGATATTGTAATTTCTTCACCGTTGTCGCCATTAATCGGTGTTGCAGTATTTTCTTGGACTTGGACGTTGAATACAATCTCACCAGCATCCTTCTCAACTTTGAGAGTAGAAATTGCGTTTTGTTGATTTTCGTAAGTGTCTGTCTGAGAAAAACCACTCCATGTACTAAATCCTCCAATTACATTGTCACCACAATTTTGGCCGGATAGATTTTGCAGGGACCATACATTGAATTCTATTGGAACATTTGTAGCATCGTAACTTGATTCGACGTTATCACATTCACTACCAATTCCTCCTTCATTTGATTCGGTATAATTTATCATGAACAATGCACTAATTGCATCTTCTGGGATATCGAAGTAGAAACTATCAGTTGAACCATCGCTGATGAGAATAGTTTCTTCTGCGTATGAGTATTCGAATTCTGCTGTTAAATTCCACATTGAATCAGGGTTGGGTGCTGAAGAAGATGAAGATGAATCTGGGCCTTTTGCGAGGTAGGTTGCTTCAATTCCAGCGATTGGAATCAAAATTATAGCAGCAAAAGTAATGATTTTTTTCCCTTCTGGGAAATTGAATCTTCCCAGTGATGAAACATTGGGTGTTCTAATTTTGTTCATGATAAAGTGCGCTGCGAAAGCAGCACCCATTCCCGGAATCGATGGGAAAACTCCGTCTGGTCCAGCAACTGTTTTCAAACCTAAAATTGTTGGAAGCATAGACCAAATTATAACTCCAGCAAATGCTGAAACCATCATTACAATACTATGAGTTGAATCAGGTTTGTAACCCATCCATCGTATTATCAGTAAAGGAACAAACACACTACCTAGTCCGTAAACAGCTAGTACTACGAGTAAGAATACCGAATCTCCACCAGGAATGTAAAGTCCGCCTACTGAAATGGCAGTTGCTAAGGCTGCTACCACTAAAGTGACCTTCTTTGTTGTCTTGTGGTTTTCTCTCCATTCCGGTTTGATATCATCTGTAATTGCTGCTGTACATGCCAGAACTTGACTGTCTGCAGTCGACATTGTGGCTGCGAAAATCGATGCAAGAATCATACCTACTCCAATTGCAGGCATTGTATCCATGGCTAACATTGGTAGGCCTAATTCAGGATCAAAATCATCAGAAATAGGGAATAACACTCGACTAGCTAGCCCTACAAAAGTCATCAATGCAATGAATGGTGTCTGCCATACAAAGAACCAAATCATCGCTTGTTTCCTATCTTTTTCTGAACCGAGCGTCATTACTCTGGATACTACCTGTGGCTGTCCAGCAACCGCTAATCCTCCGAGGAAGAACGCAAACACCCACATGGAAAATCCAAACATAAGGTCTGGTGGCAAAAAATTAGTTAGATTTGTATCCTGAGATTCAAGACCAGAGGACATCCCACTAAATCCTCCAACTTCTCCTAGAGCAATCCAACACAATATCATCGAACCAACAATCATCACACACGATTGAACTGCATCAGTCCAGATTGATGCCCTAATTCCTCCGGCGTAACAATAAGCAACAACCAGTACGAAACCAATCAAGATTCCTACTAACTCAGGCCAACCCATCATAACTAGCAATGCTTTACCACCAGAGGTCAGTTGAGCAGCGGCATAGATACTTAGGAATAATACAGATAAAACAGCAGCTAACTTTGCTTCAGGTGCTCCAGCCTTTTCTGCAACTAGAGATGAAAGGGACCGGACGTTTCTTTCTTGACCTTCTTCTTGTATGAACTTGTAGAGCCACAACCAAGCAACAAATTGACCGAGAGTTGATGCAATGCCCAACCAAATCACGTTGTAACCCATCATGTAAGTAAATCCAATTGCACCAATGAACATGTAACCAGAGTTCCAAGTGCTAACTGCTGAAAGTGCGGCTAATGCGGGATGCATTCCTCTTCCTGCGATTAGATAATCGTCAGTAGTGTCTTTCTTGACACGAATGGATGCTATGCCAACCCCTGCAAACAGGAACATAAAGAGAAGAAAGGAAATAACAATCCAAAATTTCTCAGAAATCTAAATCACCTTATGTTAATACTTCCAAAAGGCGATCTTGTTCTGCAGCTCTTCTAAGTTCCATGGCTATTCTTCGGCCAGATGAAACAGGTTTTCGCCAAGTGGCATTTCCATATGGGTGTCCAACTGAAACATGGACATTTGTTCCTCCACCCAAACGTGGTGCAACATCATAGATGGAGTAATCCATATCTTTGTCAATACAAGTTTGCAAGCAAAATGGCCCAATAATTCCAGGGTCATAGTGTTCTTTTGAAGCAGTGATGAATTTCTCGCCTAACTCGAAGGCCTTCTCCAAAAGAGATTCTCTTATTGTCGCAGTATTGTGACCTACAACCGTCATTTCTGGAATTTGTTGATGTGCTGGCATAGTCATCTGCTGCGGCGCAGGTAATCTGACATGACCGTCTAGTGATGATTCAAATCTCCAATCTACGCCGAGTAATTCCAACTTAGGCATATCTTCCTCAAGCGGACTGTAAAAGAAATTTAGATTGAAGACAGGACCGATAACATATCTCTCAATTCTTGCACCATCAAGGCTAGCTTGGTCAATTGTGCCTTCCTTTAGGAGAGTTTGAGATTTCTCCAAGTACTCTTCATATGAAGCACATGTGAAGAACCCTCTTTCCAATTTCTTCTGTGCATGGTGTAGTTTGACGATAACCAAGCAATCAATGTCTTGTGGATCTTCAATCGCTTCAGGATAAGGAAGACCTGCTTTGTCTAGAATCCAATAGTAGTCCTGGTCTTCTGTCCTTTCTTCCATGCGCAGCATGTTCCTTGAACCAAACATTGGGACATTGAAATTCTTCTCTACGTCTTCAATCTTAGAATAGGACGTGAATGAGCGGTTAGGAATGTAAATAACATTCCTCTTTCTCATTTCAGCCTGCATATTTGGGTTCATGACATCATTGAATGAATCCATCACTATTGCTTTGTCAACCATTCCTCTTCGAACTCTTCCCGATACAGTTCTCTGAGTCTTGAAGTACTGCGAATATGTTTTGTCACGGCCTTTTTGACAATAGGCAACAGTTGGAAATCCTTCCTCTATTGCTCCATCACAAATATCGAGGGCAGAGTGACTTGCAGTCATTCCAACACGTAATTTTAGACGATCGTAGTCTTCGATTATGCCTGCAATTTCCTCCTTGCCGATCATCTTACATCTCTCCTTGATATTTGTGTGACACTAGATGGCCTTTGAATTTAGTCAAAGCGTTGTAATTGCATTAGTTCCTCGGTTGATAGAGTATCTCCACTCATCAACTTAGACATTAAGTCCTGAACTTCACCTCTTGCACCGCGTTGACTATCACCAGTCGCAGTACCGTGCATTGCACGTAGAATATCTTGAATTGAGTGAAGACATCTTAGTGATACGATGTAGAAGTGGTGTGCCTTATCCGCCTCTTTCTTTGACTTGCGTAACTCACGATGTGCGCCCTCAGCAAGTTCTCTTTGACGGTCTACTTCCTTATTCCACTGGAGCATCAGGTCGTGTGCTTCTTGAGCTGCTTGTGCTGCTTTCTGAACCTCTACGTGGGCTTCTTCTTGCTCAACCATAGCTTCTCTGAGCATTCCTCTGGCTTCTTTTAATTCTCCATTGTTATCTTCTGATGCTTGCATGTCACGAATCTTAGCACGAATTTCTTTCATTCGCTTCATTGCCTTCTTTTCATTTTGGCCAAGGTGCTTACCCATCTCCATTTCACGTTCGAGTCTCTCGAACTCTCTTTTTAGAGAATGTACTGTAACTTTCTTTTCTCTACGGCCTCTTGGACCAGAATCTCTGTCAGGTTTTTCTGATTTTTCAGTATCCAGCATTGACTTTGCTTTCTTTACTTTCTTATTTGCTTCAGTTCGGATTGATTTCTTTTCACGAACCAATTCGTTCATTTGTTCACGAATTTCTCGTTGTTGGCGGACATTTTGGATTAGTTCACGAACTTCTGCATTCAGTTCATTTCTGATTACTGTATGCTCTTTTGTTCGTGAATTCCACTCATCACGGGTATTGCGGTACTGCGTAGCCTTTTGATTGACTAGTTTTCGCTTTTCTTCCAAAGTATCCTTCAATTCTGCCATTACCATCGCACCTGTTCACCTAGTACTCCCGTACCTCAGCGATTTGGCGACTGGCCTATCCCATTTGAAGCCTCCCTACGGGAGAATTTCATAAATATGGCAAAATTGCTTCACAAGCCTTGGCTAATTTTAGTCTAGCTTTTCCCAAATTGCCATCGTTAGGGCATTGGATTGCTATTGAATGTCCTGTTTCCAGTTTAGAAATAATTACAGTAGAATTTTCACCTACAACAGTAAGCAAATGGCTATCTGGATGTAAATCAACAAGTTCAGTCATTGCGGTTGGTTTGAAATCACTAGACGTTCTTTCGATCGTGAAACCCTCACTATCCATCAATGCTGCCGAAAGAATACATTCATCGTCGACCAAATCCGCAATAACTCTGTTTCCCACATTTACTGTGAGTAATAGGAAGGTCAATACTATTTGCGTTAAATTTTACCACGCATAACGTAGCCAATTCCAGCCTTATAATAGCCTTCTAAAGTAGAAACAACCTCTAAACCTCTTTTTCTATAGAATTCTATTGCAAACAAATTATCACCTCTAACCTCTAACTGAATTTCACTGTGAGAGTCTTTGCGAGCCGCTTCAACAAGCAGGTTCCAAGCTTGGCTACCCAATCCTTTATTTTTGAATTCAGAATCTATTGCAAAAGCAACAATTCTTACTCTAGTGTGGCTAAATTTGTTAGCCCAAAGTAGTCCTCTGATCATATTATTAGAATCGAGAAGAACTAGATTGCCTCCCCACTCTGGTATTGGGAGGCTTTTTACAGATACAGATGCGTATCTTTCGCCAGTTTGGTCTAGGAATAATTGGCGAATTACTTCTACACTTGCATCGTCCAAGGATTTGGGGTTAGGTCCTAAGCACCAACGTGCATTTACTGTAGGATTTGTATCGTTCATTTAGATCAATCTTTCTTTTTGAATTGCCCTCTCGAGCCACGATGAGCAGCCAAATTACCCATCTTCTTCATCCCTGCTTTCTTTGAACTAACTTTTCTTACACGCTTTGAAGAACTATCAGTGTCCATTCCTGATAATAATCCAGAGATATCTCCCAATGTCATTGGCCCAGAATTCTCTTTTTTACCCCCTGGTTTGGAGCCTTTACGATTGCCTTTACCTCTACCTCTGCCTCGGTTTTGGTCTCCTGACTTCTTTCGCAACCAGGCATCGAGTCTTCCAGCCTCTCGACGCAACTTGTGCATTTCTCCTCTGCGTTGTCTCAATGCCTTCTGGATATTGTGTACTCTTCTATCATATGAGTTAACTTCCCTTGAATTGATATTTTTATCCTTTAGTAATGGTTCTTGTTCTAACAATTTGCTGGTAGTGTCATCATGTTTTGTTTCATAGATCTTCAATTTCTTGATTTCTTCTTTTTGTTGTTTGACCATTTCTATGAATCTCTGATGCAACTCACTTGCTTCTCTTGCTTTACCATGCATTGCTTGCAATTCCATGAACCAAGAAAATTGTTCAATCTCCTTTTTCAATGATGGAACTCTATGAATATCTAGCTCTTCAGTCAATCGTGAGTAAACTTTAGACAATTCATCTTCAATCATGTGAATTGGTAGAATTACATCAGAATTGATTTTGTCTCTTTTCTTTTTGATTTCATCAATTTCTGAATTTCTTCCTTTCAATCCGAGAATAATCGATTTGTGCTCTTTTCGAAGATCAGCAGTCTCTTCAATTACTCCTCGCATCGCTTTTGCCATTCTTAGTGTTGAATGTCTCTCTGCCTCCAAAGCGTCTATTCTCTTATCGAGAGAGTCCATCTCAGCACGTGTTTTCTCAAGCATATTTTTGACCAAATCATCAGATTTATCTCTCAAATCGTGGAATATATCAGACGGTTCTATGTGCTTTAGTCTGTCCATATCGACAGTTTCACAAATTTCTTTCCAGGTTGAACCATTTCCAAAGAGTGTCGCTGCTCTAAGCAATTCATTTCGAATTCTCAATTCACCTTCAGCTCGAACAACCCTTGATAGATCATGATCTAAATCAAATGGGTCTTCAATCGCTAGATGATGTTCTCCCATTCTTGGCGGTTTTTCCTTGTCGCTGTTGAAGACGTCTAATGCTGAAGGTTCCTCATCCATCCATCCTTTGGAATCTCTTGAAATCGGTTCTCCATTTCTGATAGAAACTATCTGGTTTTGCCAATCTCTAGTAGCGTTATGCATGAAGAATGACTGAACTAATTGTGCAATATCTGAATTATTATCTTCAGGTAGTGAATTACTTTCGTTTATTGTTATGTCATATTCAACCTTGTCGATTTCTACTATTGTACGGTCGTCTCCAGATTGAACATTTGGTATGACTTTTTGATTTAGTAAGTGGTCGATTACTAAAACAGACCAAGCGTAAGATGACAGAGTTCCGGTTACAGGATCTGAGACGTTTCTGTGTAAGGCCCAATGCTTAACACATACAATCAAATTCTTTACGCGTTTATCCATCTTAGCATAGCATGTTAGCAAATTGGTATTGTGTAGTGCAAGTGTGTTGTTAATCGAAATATCAACATGCAAACCGCTCCTTGGATCTACAAATTTCACAATTGGAACCTTTGCTCTGGAAATGATTTGGACATTTTCCATACCTTGTCCACGAAGCATTCCCCCTATCCTCTTGAGTACTTTCTTCTGATTGACATTTGGAATTTGTAAGCAGAGATCAAAATCACCACCCTTCAAAGAAAGGCCACTTTCTACAGAGCCAAATACTGTAAGTTTTGAGTCATCAAACTTGGAAGCAATGCTCTTCTCTAAATGTTTTAACAAGCTCTCCCTTCTTTTTGTGTCACTGTTATGTATTTTGTTTGCTGAAACAGTGTTTTCTAAAGGTTTGATAAAGCCTTTCAATACATCATTATCTGGAGTTGCAATCTCTTTACTGTTAGTTATGTAATGGTGTAAATAATTGAATTTCTCCGAATTTTCAGAAGAAAGCCCGGTTATTTCACAGAAATCGGTCATTCTTCCTCAACTCCTGCGGTTTTATCCTTGGATTGCTTCTCAATTTTGAGAGATCTAGCAACCGCTTTGGAGGATTGTCCACCTTCTCTGACTCTTTTAGCATCTACAATAAGGTCATCGAAATTGTCATTTTCAACCCTTTCTTTCCAAAATAAAAGGGCATCTTGACTCGAATTTAGTGCATTCTCTAATCTTGATGTTCGAGATTTAGCACGTGACCGAGCATCTTCCCACATGACATAAGATTCATGCATCTCTTCATTTTCTTTTACAAGTTCTACCATTGCATCATGGGCTTTTTGTGCAGAATCCAATAGTTTTCTTGCTTTAGATCTCGCATTCTTCATTTCCTTAACGAGAGGTTGTGAGGATGTTCTTTCTTCAACCCATTCTTCATGCTCACGTATTAGTGACTTCATTTCATTGATGAATTTCTCTTCGGTTTTGTGTGTGCCAGCACTTGTTTCTAATTGATTTTCTAAAGATTGCAATTTTGCTGATAATTTTTCCTTTGCCCACTTTGGATCAGGATTCTTCATTCCACCTTCGGCGATCAATTGTTCGCGGATCTCATTTGCTCGCTCAAACAACTCTCTTGCTTCTTTTTGAGCAGAGTTTCTTTCACTCTTAAGATTAGCAACCTTTGTGTTGATTTTATCGCGCTCTTCTCTAGCAGATTTGGCTTTTGGTTCAGCGTTTAGCAATTCTTCCTTTCGTTCTTCTAAATCGTCAGGAATGATCTCTGAAAGACGCTCTCTTCGGTGTAGAATTGCTTGGGCCAATAGTTTTGGAGACACGGCGAGAAGGTCGTTTGCATCCATTGGAATCACTGCGTCCACTTACCCTCCTTGAATAAAGGCTACGACCCACCCTTAAGGGTGGGTGAAGGTCAATAACCCCAATCATGTAGCATGTAACATGCGAAGAGCCATTGTTGTCGCATTATTGTTGTCAATGGCTCTGCTTCCACTTGCTCAAGGTAGTGGTGGCGTGATTAATTCTGTTCAAATTACTGGCAATGGAGATGTTGGTGAGGGTCCAATTGACCTCAATATTTCGCTTGTTGGAGTAGGAGGTTCTAGTTCCTCATCGGTTTTCTGGAATGCCACATTAAGTGATTTAGATGGTAACTTAATAGATTCGGATAGCGGTAATACTCTGGTGGATGAGAGTGTGAATTCTTATGTGGAAACAACTCTAGGAAACGCACCTATTGGTATTTCAAATCTAACAATTACTCTTTCTGGAGATGTTGGTACACCTGGCCAAGATCAATGGATTGTTTACTATACAAGTATCCAAAGGTTGAGGCCTCTTGATATTTCGATTGGTTCACCATTGTACAATTCGGTTGATTCTAACGGTACAAGTACTGGCAATCTTTCAATAAATGACGGAGATTTTGCTATGATTGATGTTCCAGTCATAAACAATGGAGACATTGCATGGAACGGTTCAATTAATCTTTCATTGGATTCAGTTGAGTTACAATCCCAGACTGTTGATATAAGCGGAGATTCTACGATTATTATTTCATTCATGTCAGGACAATTATCAGAAGGAACGCACTACGTAAATTCATCATTGAATGGTCCTGTAGACTCCAATCCAACAGACAATATCTTGAATGAAACTCTAGAAGTGGGTCCACCACCTCTTCCAATGTTAGAATTAACTCTAGTTCGGCTCATAGAGCCACAAGCAGGCGCGATTATGGAATGGAATCTAGAAGCCAATAATTCTGGCTCTTCGGATTTCTCAGGCCAATTAATTTGCTTTCACGAAGGAGAGCAGGTATTTTCCACAAACGCTAACATTTCTGTTGATGAGTCGATAAATTTCACGGTATCAATGACTTCCAAACCAGGAGAATTAGTTTGTACTTCATCCGGTAGCCGTACAAGCTCTACCACTAACGGAACAGATTTGGTAAGTATGCAATCTGCAGTCTTCATCGGTGCAGGACACTCAATGCCTTCGCTTCTTGGTGGACCTTGGCATGCTGGAGATGAAATTACCTTGTCATTACTTATTAGAAATGAAGGTGATGCATTAGGTACTGCAAGTCTTAGGATTGAAGTTTTAGGGGATTATCAAAATGGTAGTTTGATCACACTTGAAGAAGGTAAAGCCGGTGAGGTAAGTTATGAATTCTCATTTTCTTCATCTGGTGAACATATTGTAAATTGGAGTTTGATTAGCGAAGATGGCGCTGTAGATTCCAATCTATCTGGTTCGCTCATGGTCCCCGTATTGCCTTCACAAGTAGTAAAGTTAGATGTCGAAAGTGTCGACATAGTTGATGACGGCGTTGAAATTTCATGGGCTGTAGACTTATCAGAAGGAAGAGAAAGATTAGTCATCTTGAATTTTGGTTCAATCCAAGACGGTCTCAAGGGCGAAAAAATATTCGAAGAACGAAATCTCCTACCAGGTAGAACATTTGGAAAGATGAATATTGGATTCCAAAATGGCCAAGAAGTTTTCGCGGGTATATCTGTAAGTGGATGGGTAATTGGTTTCGGGTCTATTACTGAAGATGAATCAACCATGCCTTCCTATGATGTAGTTCCACAAATTACAGTAAATCCTTCTACTCAACCAAAATTACCTTCTGCGGGAACAGAAGTTAATGTGTTTTACACCATTAGTAATTTAGCAGACAGTTCTGCTCCTTCAGGCCAAATAGTGATCACTGATGTTAGTGGCCACATATTGTCCTCGGAATCAAGTCCAGAATTAACATCTGGTACATCAGATCGAAGTTCAACTGTGACATGGCCATCAGGAGATAATGTCAAAATCATAGTTACATGGCATGTTGATGGAAAAAGTGTTACCGATGAGATAATGGTTACTTCAGAAAATGTCGAAACCGAAGAAGAAGAATTTTCGATGCCTTGGGGAGGTATTCTTGGAGGCTTGGCACTGGGAATGGTCCTGATATTTTTAATCAGGATGAAGAATTCTCCTGCTAAAGATAAGACTGAAAAGAAATCGCAAGCAACCAAAAAGAAGAAGCAGAGTGCGGAAGAAAAGGTGGAAGTGGCTTGTCCTAAATGTGAACGCAAACTTCGTGTTCCAAGTACTTATTCAGGTTCCGTACGTTGTCCTGAATGTGAGACTAAGTTTGAAGTAGAGGCTAAGATTGAGCCCCAACAAGAGGTTCAAGATAAGGTCGATGATAAAGCAAAGCAAGACTCTAGCGCACAGTGGTCGTCTTCAGATAATGACATTTTACAATGTCCGAAATGTACGCGTAAATTGAAGGTTCCATATGACAGAAGGCCTGCTAAAGCTAGATGTCCTGCTTGTGAGACAATATTTGAAGCTAGGAAAAGTTGAGGAGATTTAAATGGTAACTGGACACTTTCAAGAATTTGAGGATGAATACTTAGAGACATTGTATCATTTTAATGAGAAGTCTCCCGGTAAAAGAGTTAGGAATGGAGATTTAGCAAAATATCTTGGTGTATCTCCTGCATCTGCAACAGAGATGATTCAAAGACTTGCTAAAAATGGATTTGTGGATTATGTGCCCTACAAAGGTGCGCAGTTAACAGAGACTGGATTAGAACATGGGATGATGATGAAAAGAAGGCACAGATTGGCAGAGGTTCTCCTCACAATGCTGCCGTTTGAAGGAGACATTCACGAAACTGCTTGTAGATTAGAGCACGCATTCAATGATGATTTAGAGGTGTGTGTGTCTCTCCTTCTTGGGAATCCTCAAACCGATCCATCCGGTTCAAAAATCCCTCCACCAAACTCAAGAATCAAAGACAGATTAGAGCATAATTCTAGTTTGGTAACTCTAGACAAATTAAGTGAATCATCTTCTGGAGAAATTGTTTTGATTATGACAACATCTGCTACAAGAGAGATATTGCGCAAGGTCGGTCTTAGTACTGGAGATGTGATGAAAAAATCTGGTGGAAAATATAGTTGCAATGGCGACGCCATTGAAATCTCAGAGGAATTGGCAAAACGAATAATTTTGAGGTGTGATTCTTGAGTAAAGAATTGCAGCCACTTCGAACACGTGAAGAAAAATTACACGGTATTGATAGTCAATTTTTGACAGAAGGCCTAAGACTAGTACTTCTCTTACCCTCATTTTCATTGCTGTTTTTCTTTGGTGCATGGGCATACCAAGGGGAGAGTCCTTCTTGGTGGCTAGATAACATTGAGCCAACAGTAGGTTTTGATTTATCTACTGCATTTACTCTTATTTCTTCGACTATTTTGTTTGGTTTTTGTGCAGGGTTGTACTTGCATCGTTTCCGCGTGAAATTGACTCGAATGGTATTTCGCTCTGAAGTAGAAAAATCTGCAGAATCTCACCGTCCGATAAGCAGCATGCATGGCTTTCCTTCAGTTGACGGATTAATTTCTAGGACAATGGCTAGCCACAATACTGCATTGTGGATGGGAATAACTGCAACTTTCATTTCTTTAGTAGTAGCTTATCTTGATTCAGATTCAGAGATTGGCCAAAGGGGACTACTTGCAAGTGCATCATTGGTAACTATGGCAATTGGACAGCACCTTTCAACTCGAAATAGAAAGTTCAACATGGTGACCGATGACGGCCTTCTTTCAGCGTATACCCCCCCTATTCACCCATCTACCCTTGACATGCCATATAATGAAATGTTGAGGACTCAAATGGATCCATTATTACGAAGTAAATTTGAGGATTTCCTTCATGATTTTGATAGTTATTCTCGTAAAGGTTTGGATAGGGAGTATGGACGAGAGAAGTTCCTTATGCTCATGTATCGAAGATACAAAGGTGGAATTGATCGAAATACTACCAGTCTTGAATTAGGTGAAATATTAACAGACAAGGGTGTAAAATCCATTTTGGAGCATAAAGTATTCAGCGAATCGTTATGGGATTCGTTATTCAGTCGTTCTAGCAAGAACAATCCTGCTTTCTATAGATTGATTGAGAGGTTGGAGCAGGACCTAGCAGTTGGTAGGAAAATTGACATGGACGG